>JAIINY010000017.1:0-20710 GCA_022741625.1 Prevotella sp.
GTGAAGGAAGTAGGCTTCGACAGCGCCTTCATGTTCAAGTATTCAGAGCGCCCGGGTACCTACGCTGCCAAGCATCTGCCAGACAACGTTTCTGAGGAAGCCAAGATTGCCCGCCTCAACGAGCTCATCAAGTTGCAGACCGAGGTGAGCGCCGAGCAGAACAAGAAGGATGAGGGCAAGGAATTCACCATCCTCATCGAGAACTTCAGCAAGCGCAGCCGTGAGCAGATGATGGGTCGCACCGAGCAGAACAAGGCGGTGGTTATCGACAAGGGCAATCACCACATCGGAGAGTTCGTAAAGGTCCGCATCACCGGTTCTACCTCTGCTACCCTCTTCGGAGAAGAAGTGAAAGAGTAAGAAATACTCTCAAAAGAAGAAAAAAACGGAGCAAAAAAGATTCTCCTATAAGAAAAAACTGAATAAAAGTCAAGAAAGACCGCCAAAAGTTTGGCGGTCTTCCTTAAAAACACTATATTTGCACCTATGAAGGAATTTTTGCAAATCTTACGACGATTCGTCCCTCCCTACAAGAAGTATCTAGGGTTATCAGTTCTGTTCAATATCCTGTCTGCGGTATTGAACATCTTTTCGTTTGCAGCCTTGATACCAATCCTGCAGATTCTCTTCCAGGTAGATGGCGGTATCCGTGCCAACGACTATATGGAATGGGATGGCACGCTTAGCTCCATCAAGGCAGTGGCAACCAATAACCTGTACTATTATATCCAGGAGTTCATCGTGGCACACAGTGCTTCTCTGGCACTTCTGGTCATCGGCTTGTTCCTTGCCTTCATGACATTCCTCAAGACGGGAGCCTACTTCCTCTCGTCAGCCACCATCATCCCTATCCGTACGGGCATCGTGCGTGATATCCGCAACCAGCTCTACCAGAAGATTACCTCGCTTTCGCTGGGTTTCTTCAGCGAGGAGCGCAAGGGAGATATCATCGCCAGAATGAGCGGTGATGTGCAGGAAGTGGAGAACAGCATCATGTCGTCGCTCGATATGCTTTTCAAGAACCCTATCCTGATTCTCTTCTATTTCATCACGCTCATCTGCATCAGCTGGCAGCTCACCCTCTTCACCATCCTCTTTGTGCCACCTTTCGGCTGGTTCATGGGATATGTGGGTAGAAAACTGAAGGCGCAGAGTGCAGAGGCACAAGGTCTCTGGAGTGATACGATGAGTATGGTAGAGGAGACCTTGGGCGGATTGCGCATCATCAAGGCTTTCTGTGCTGAAGATAAGATGAACTGGCACTTCAACCAGGTGAATAGCAGTTATCGCGACAACATCATGCGCGTGAACATCCGTCAGCAGATGGCACACCCGATGAGTGAGTTCCTGGGAACCATCCTCATCGTGGTAGTATTGTGGTTTGGCGGTATCCTTGTTCTGGATTACGGCAGAATCGACGGTCCTACCATCATCTTCTACCTCGTGATGCTCTACAGCATCATCAACCCGCTGAAGGAATTTTCCAAGGCAAGCTACAATATTCCTAAGGGTCTCGCCTCCATGGCACGTATCGACAAGATTCTGAAAGCCGAGATCGAAATCAAGGACAAGGAGAACCCTGAGCATATCAGCAGCTTCGAGCATCAGATAGAGTTCCGCCACGTATCTTTCGCCTATACCGACCATCAGAACGATGAGCTGGTTTATGTATTGAAGGATATCAACCTGGTGATTCCTAAGGGAAAGACTATCGCACTGGTGGGACAGAGCGGTAGCGGAAAGAGTACGATGCTCGACCTGATTCCTCGCTACTACGATGTACAGGAGGGCGAGGTGCTCATCGACGGCATCAATGTGAAAGACCTTGCCGTGCACGATCTCCGCCAGCTGATAGGTAATGTGAACCAGGAGGCTATCCTCTTCAATGCCAGCTTCAAGGACAATATCCGCTTCGGCAAGACAGATGCTACCGACGAGGAAATTGCCAATGCGGCAAAGATAGCCAATGCCTACGAGTTCATCACCAAGTCGGAACATGGCTTCGATACCAATATCGGTGACCGTGGCGGCAGACTCTCCGGCGGTCAGCGCCAGCGTGTGAGCATAGCCCGTGCCATCCTCAAGAATCCTCCTATCCTCATCCTCGACGAGGCAACATCGGCTCTCGATACAGAGAGCGAGCGCCTGGTACAGGATGCCCTGGAGAGATTGATGAAGACCCGTACCACCGTGGCAGTGGCCCACCGCCTGAGCACCATCAAGAATGCCGACGAGATCTGCGTATTGCACGAAGGAAGAATCGTGGAGCGAGGCACCCACGAGGATCTGATAGCCAAGAACGGTTACTACCGCAAGCTGCATGACATGCAGCAAGTGTAGGATAATATTTAATGAGCAATTGAGAATAGAAAGGGTTACAAGATGATAGAAGCAAAAAGAGTACCTTATGGAGTCTCTGATTTCCTGAGAGTTATCAGAGAAAATCAGTATTACGTAGATAAGACTATGTATATTCCGTTGTTGGAGGCTCAACCCGACAACCTGATATTCATTCGCCCTCGCCGCTTCGGCAAGAGCCTGTTCCTCAGTATGCTTGAAGCTTACTATGACTGCAAGCTAAAAGACCAGTTCCAGGAAATCTTCGGAGGTCTCTGGATTGGCGGTCAGCCTACCCCACAACAGGGTAAGTATCAGGTACTGACGCTCGATTTCTCGCAGGTAGGAGGAAACATCGACAACCTGGAAGAGCGCTTCAACTCATATTGCAATATCTGCTTTGACGCTTTCATCAACAGATATGCACAATTCTACGATGAAGCAACCAGAAAGGCTGTTCTTGCAGAGGATGTAGCATCCAACAAGCTTGCTACAATCCAAAAATACGCAAAAGAACAGAATTATCAGCTGTACCTTATCATAGATGAATATGACAACTTCACTAATACCGTGCTCAACGAACTTGGTGAAGAAGTGTATCATGCCATGACCCATGCCAGCGGTTTCTACCGCGACTACTTCAAGAAGTTCAAGGGCTCATTCGCCAAGATTTTCATGATGGGTGTAAGCCCTGTAACACTAGACGATGTTACCAGCGGCTTCAACATCGGCTGGCATATCTCAACCAAGCCTGAGTTTGACAAGATGCTGGGCTTCAGCACAGAAGATGTGCGAGCCATGTTTACCCGTTATCGTGATGCGGGACAGATACCGGCAGATAGCAATATCGAGGCAATGATAGAAGAGATTAAGCCGTGGTATGACAACTATTGCTTCTCAGAGGCATGCTTAAACAGCAAGGTCAGAGTTTTCAATTGCGATATGGTGTTATATTATCTCCGTAATTACATGGACGATGGTAAAGCCCCAAAACAGATGATAGACCCAAACACGAAGACCGACTACAACAAGATGAAGCGACTGCTCCAGCTCGACAAGCTAGACGGCAACCGCAAGGGCATCATCCGCAGGATTACGGAGGAAGGCAGCATCGTATCGAATCTTTACGAAACCTTCCCTGCCAGTGAAATCGTGAAGCCGGAATACTTCCCAAGCCTGCTGTTCTATTACGGCATGCTTACCATCAAGGATACTTTCGGCGAGCAAGTTATTTTCGGTATTCCAAACAAAAGTGAAATGAAACGAATGGAGGAATTTGAAACATTTTAAGAAAGGATGTTGAATTTGCATTCTTACAGAAAGAAGAAATGATGAAGAAGATATTATATGGCAGTATATTCTGCATTTGGTACTTGATGTCTCTGCTGCCGCTGAGAGTGCTCTACATTCTCAGCGATGGCTTATTTTACCTTATTTATTATGTGGTAAAATACCGCCGCCCACTGGTAAGAAAACATCTCTTCGACTCTTTCCCTGAAAAAAGCGAGGCAGAGCGCATCAAGATAGAGAAGGAATTCTACTCCTGGTTCTGCGACTATATCGTAGAAACCATCAAGCTCTTCACGATGAGCAAGAAGCAGGTGATGAAACGCATGCAGTTCATAGGTGCAGAGAAAGTAAGAGAATCATGCCAGAAAGGCCAGTCGTGCGCTATATATCTGGGACATTACTGCAACTGGGAGTGGGTTACCTCGCTGCAAATATGCATGGGTGAAAGAGCCTCATGTGGCCAAATATACCATCCTCTGGAAAACAAAGCCTTCGACAAGCTCTTCCTCCATCTTCGCAACCGCCTAGGAGCTAGATGTATACCGATGGCTGAATCCATTCGTAAAATCATCAAGATGCGCCAAGAAGGCAAACCTACAGTTATTGGCTTCATCGCCGACCAAGTGCCATTATGGGAGAACATTCACTACTGGACAGACTTTCTCCACCACGACACTCCAGTCTTTACGGGTACAGAAAAGATTGCCCGCAAAATGGATCTTGCCGTTTATTACCTTGATATGCAGCGAGTGCGTCGCGGATACTATCAAGGAGAGTTCAAGCTCTTGACCGATAAGCCCAAAGAATGTAAGGAGTTTGATATCACCGAGATGTACATCAGAGAGCTAGAAAATACAATCCAACGCCAGCCACCTTACTATCTCTGGACTCACAACCGCTGGAAGCGTACTCGCCAAGAATGGCTAAAGTACAAAGCAGAACAGCAGCAGCGAAGAGCTGTCAGCACCCCAAACAGCAATAAACAATAATATGAGTTTTCTACAAACTTCAACAAGAGTTTACAACAAACATTGATATGAATTATCAACAAACATTCAAGATAGGCCTTAAGCAAGGTTGCTTGTTTTACGCCTTGTCCACCTTATTGCTTGCCATCCAGTTTGGTAGCTATATCATAGGAAGCACCGTACTCGACTTCATGGATTTCGAAGGATGGGTGTTCTTCATTGCCTCCAGCGTGAGCCATGCCTCATAGTTTGCATTGATACCTTATCTATTGGGCACCATCGTGTTGGCGTGTCGCTGCCATAAGTCGGCTATGGCAGTACAGATTGTGGGTGTCATCCTGCTCTGTATCCTCAATTACCTCAACTCTCAGGTATATGGCATCTACCATTTCCATATCAATGGATTTGTGCTGAGTATGGTATTCGGTGAAGGTGCCGGAGAGATATTCAATTTCAGCATCTTGCTTTATCTCAAGGAGATAGCCCTCTTTTTGATTGTGGCAGCAATCGTGGTAAGCGTATGGTATGCATCCCATCGCATCTGGCAGTGGAAAAAGAAGGCATACGCTTGGTTCGTGGCAGGTTGCTTCATAGGATGCACCCTCTATGCCCATATCTGGCACATCTACGCCAGTTTCTATCAGCATCAATCGGTGATGAAGAGCGCCACATTGCTGCCTTATTACTTCCCTACATCCGCCAACCGCTTCTTACTGGAGCATGGATTTGAACCTCCTAAGGGAGTGGGCAATGTAAACGGCAGGCAGAGCGAAGATCTGCAATATCCCATCCGTCCTTTGGAGGAGGTGAAACCAGAGTCTCTTCCTAACATCGTGGTTATCCTGCTCGACTCATGGAACAAACGCACACTCAATGCCGAGAATATGCCAAACACCTATCAGTTTGCACAGCAGAACCAATGGTTTACCAACCATTTCAGCGGTAGCAATGGAACTAGAAGTGGTGTATTCAGCCTCTTCTACGGATTATCGTGCTATTACTGGGAGAGTTTTGAGCCTGCCCACATCTACCCTGTTCTCCTGAAACGCCTACAGAAACTGGGATATGACATCCAAACTTACCCTAGCGCCACATGGGCAGATCCTCCTTTCGGAAGAGTCATCTTTGGCGGTGTGCCAGGCATACGTACAGAAACACCAGGCAAGACTTCTTTGGAACGAGACACACGTATCGCCGACCTATTTATCGCCGATACCGACAAGTATAAGAAGAGCAAGAAGCCATTCTTCTCATTTCTCTTCTTCGACCTGCCCCACAGCTTTGAGTTGCCAGCCGACAAGAACAAGAAGTTCCAGCCAGCATGGGCATATGCCGACTATACCAAGCTAAGCAACGATATGGACCCTACGCCATTCTACAACCTGTATCGCAACACGGTATACCAGGACGACATCTTGCTGGGCAAGGTATTCGAGACGTTGAAGAAACAGGGCTTGATGGACAATACCATCGTGATAGTTTCTGGCGACCACAGTCAGGAATTCAACGAGAACCATCGCAACTACTGGGGACATAACAGCAACTTCTCCACATATCAGTTAGGTGTACCGATGATATGGCACATACCTGGTATGCAGGCACATAAGTATACCCACCGCACCACCCATTACGACATGGTGCCAACCTTGATGAAGGATTACTTGGGTGTAAAGAACAATCCATCGGATTATTCGATGGGACGCATCATGACCGACAAGACCCCACGCCTCTGGCAGGTAGTGGGCAGCAATCTGAACTATGCCTTCATCATCCAGGGCGATACCATCCTGGAGAAGACGGCAGAGGGTGGTCTTGATGTATACGATGCCAAGATGAACCCAGTGAAGAACTATCGCATGCCAGCCAAGCAGTTTGACCATGCCATCAAGCAGCTCAACAGATTCTTTAAGTAACAATAAGATGCCAGCCCAAGTGCTGGCATCTTATCTTTGATAAAGTTTCATAAATAAATGCCACTAGCATATCGACTTTCAAGAATAATTCGTAACTTTGTACTCAGTCATTGCAAAAAGTAAAGAACTATGGTAAGAGAAAGAAGAAAGCGAATCTATCGCAAGCGAATACCTTATGGTATGCAGAATTTTGAGGATGTGATTGAAAGGGATTGCTACTATGTAGATAAGACTCCTTTCATCGAGGAAATAGAAGACTCTAATATGTACTTCTTCTTTATAAGGCCTCGCCGATTCGGCAAGAGCCTTACCATCTCCATGCTTGAAAATTACTATGACATCAACAAGAAAGACAAGTTTGATGAAATTTTTGGCAAGCTTTATATTGGTGAGAATCCAACTCCCGAACATAATAGTTATCTCATCATCCATCTCAACTTTGCCATTATTGTAGGCGACCTAAACGACTACAAGCATGGCATGGACAATTATTGCAGGACGCAGTTTAATTACTTCGTGGATGTATATTCGCATCTCTTACCAGAAGGTACCAAAGAAGGCCTCAACCAACAGGAAGATGCCGTCAACCAATTAAACTATCTTTGCACCCAAAGCAAAAAATCTGGTCAGAAGATTTATCTCTTCATTGACGAGTACGACCACTTCACCAACCAGATTCTCGCACACAAGGAGCATGAACAGAGATACCGCATACAGACCCATGGCGAAGGATATCTCAGAAAATTCTTCGATACCATCAAGGGAGCTGCAGGTGATACCTTGGCACGTGTCTTCGTAACAGGCGTTAGCCCTGTAACGATGGATGACCTGACAAGCGGATTCAATATCGGCACCAATTACTCTCTGGCTCCGGAATTCAATGAGATGACAGGATTCACAGAGGATGAAGTAAGAGATATGCTGGGCTATTACTCCAGTGTGTTGCCATTCAACCACAGCGTGGATGAACTCATCAAGGTGATGAAGCCATGGTATGACAACTATTGCTTTGCCGAAGAGGAGTACGGAAAAACTACGATGTACAATTCTGTGATGGTACTTAACTTCTTAGACAAGTACATCCGCAACAACTACGACATTCCTAAGAATATGGTAGAGAGCAATGTACGTATCGACTATGACAAAGTACGTATGCTTATCCGTCATGACAAGGAATTTGCTCATGATGCCAGCATCATCCAGCAGTTGGTAACCCAAGGATTCGTCACAGGTAAGCTCGTGGAGAATTTCCCTGCCGAGCGCATCAACGACCCAGACAACTTCCTGAGTCTGCTCTTCTATTTCGGCATGGTAACGATAGATGGTGATTACAAGGGAGCCACCAAGTTTATCATTCCAAACGAGGTAGTACGAGACCAGATGTATACATATCTCTTAGACACCTACAAGGAGAACGATTTGACCTATGATAGTTTCAATAAGGGGAAATTAGAGTCTCAATTGGCATACGATGGCAACTACAAGGCATACTTTGAGTTCATCGCCGACAGTCTGAAGCGTTACTCTTCTCAGCGTGACAAGCAGAAGGGAGAAGCATTCGTGCATGGTTTCACCTTGGCGATGACCAGCCAGAACCAGTTCTATCGCCCTATCTCAGAGCTAGACAACGATGGCGGCTATGCCGACATCTTCCTCTCTCCGCTCTGCGACATCTACAAGGACATGGTGGACAGTTACATCATCGAACTGAAATACTGCAAGACCAATACCGCCGATGAGCAGCTGCAA
Organism: Prevotella sp.; assembly: GCA_022741625.1. GTDB lineage: Bacteria > Bacteroidota > Bacteroidia > Bacteroidales > Bacteroidaceae > Prevotella. The sequence continues at coordinate 8,258 of JAIINY010000017.1, forward strand.
GTTCTCTTCAAGGAAGCCTCTGCCCAAATCTGCCGCTATGCCAATAGCGACATCGTCAAGGAGTCGGTCAAGACCACTAAGCTCCACAAACTCGTAGTTATCTACCGAGGAGCAGAAATGGTAATGTGCGAGGAAGTAACGGAAGAATAAATGATAAAAATGCACATTTATGGAAAAAGGTAAAATTTCTGTCGTTATCAATACATATAATGCATCAAAGTTCTTGGCGAGAGTATTGGACTCGGTCAAGGACTTTGATGAGATTGTCATTTGTGATATGGAGAGTACCGACAATACACTAGAAATTGCTAGGCAATATAGTTGTAAGATAGTTACTTTCCCTAAAGGAAACATCTCTATTGTGGAGCCAGCTCGCCAATATGCCATTGACTCCGCCTCCAATCCCTGGGTATTAGTTGCGGATGCCGACGAAATAGTTACGCCAGCTCTACGCAACTACTTATATGCTCGAATAACCGAAGAAGACTGCCCAGATGGTATAAGCATTCCACGAAAGAACTATTTCATGGGAAGATTTATGCACAGCAGCTATCCCGATTATATCTTACGCTTTTTCAGAAAGGAAAAGACAAAGTGGCCTCCCATTATCCACACATCACCAATTGTGGATGGCACCATCTGTAAGATACCTCGCAAAAAGCAGGAATTAGCTTTCGAACATCTTGCCAATGATACCATCACCGATATCCTACGCAAGAATAACACTTATAGCAACTACGAGGTGATACGCCGCAAGGATAAGCAATATGGGATAATACACCTTTTTATCAAGCCCATCTTCCGTACCTTCAAGGGATATGTACTAAAAGGAGGATATAAAGATGGCTTGCCCGGAGTTATCTATACTCTCCTATTGGGTGTTTATCAATTTATGGTTGTGGCAAAGGTTATGGAACACAAGAAAATTCAACACAATAGTCATTGAATAAATATAAGAAGAAATGGAAGAATATATAATTAAGAAACCACTATCCTCTAGAAAAAAACGCTTGCTCTTCGTGATGAGCAGATTTCTGGATGGAGGAATTGATACTGTACTCATCGAGTATCTGAGACATATCGTAAAGCAACAAGAATTTGCAATAACCCTTGCCATCGGTGTGCACATGGACAAGCTAGAAGTTTTCATAAGCTCCGTACCTAAAGAGGTAAGAATTGTATACTTCAATAAATCCAAGTACTTAACTAAATACCCCATCAAAAGGGTAAAGGGCAATATTTCCAAAGCAATGAAAATCGCAGATGAGCTACTACTGAATCCCTTACGCAGAAGAGCTATCGGTATCGGACTTTGCAAATTGGCTGCATCTCATGATGTTGTCATAGACTTTGCATGCAGTTACCCTTCATTTTTATCATCTATCAAAAAGCCAAAAATCGGTTTTTATCATTTCAGCTTACCTTCCGACATCTCCTCTAATCAAAAACTGAGAAATCGCATCTATAAACGCATGGCAAAATATGACAGAATCGTTACCATCTCAAAAGCGATGGAAAGCCAATTTATAGATAATTTCCCTATGCTAGCAGATAAGGTAAGGATGATTTACAATGCAAAGGACATAGCAACCCTACAAGCAAAGGCAAACGCCCCATCATTTAACATAAAAGAAAAAGGGAAATATATGATAGCTATAGAGCGATTAGAAGAAAGTCAGAAGGATATAACAACTCTGCTCCATGCCATGAGTATTCTAAAGAAGAAATACCACCAAACAACACCTCTTTATATACTAGGCAAGGGAAAATCAGAAGAACAGTTGAAGTTTCTCGCCCACGAACTAGAAGTAGATGACATCGTTAAGTTTATGGGATTTACAGCCAATCCATATCCTTGGCTGAAAAATTGTACAATCTTGCTGCATAGTGCCAAGTTTGAAGGGTTACCTACGGTCTTGATAGAAGGCTTGCTGTTAGATAAGTTTATCATAAGCAGCGACTGTCCTACGGGTCCTAGGGAAATTCTCAACAATGGCAAAGCAGGCATCTTAGTGCCAATAGGTGACGCAAATGGATTCGCAGAAGCCGTGATGAAGCTATCCACCGATGAGCATGAAAAAGCTCGTATTATCGAAGGTATGAAAGCACAAAAGCACTTCTTTACCTTCGATGACACTTACAAGAAATTCCAAAATATCATCAACGAGTTAACTTAACACCCTCTACATAATCACGCTTAGGGGCAGGGATAAAAGGAAGTATCTGGCTAAGCACCTTAACCACACGCTCCAGACTATATAGCAAGCGATTGGCACCCAATCGTTTAATCTGAGCAATACATTCTTTCTTTTTGCTTTCCGACATCCTTGCCCTTAAGATTTCCTTATAAACATATCCTCTAGACAAATTATCACGATACCAGCCAAAATGGTGATGCTTCCAAAGATAAGAGAAGATAAGTAGTTTCTCATCCATTTGCTTTTCTCCTCTATCAGAGATAAAAGTAACACTTTTCTGATGCCTTCTAAAATAATTAAGTCGCTCATGCAATACAATGACATTTCCTACTTCCGTAAGTCTTATCCAGAAGAGCCAATCCCCACAATATCGAGTAGAACAAAAATCCATCTGTATTTTATCTAAACAATCTCGACGAAACACAATCATGCTGGCATTATAAGCCGCATTATACCATAGCAAGAAATGTTTGAGATAGGTAGCTGAAAGATACTTATAAGCACACCCATCTTCTTTATACTTAGGTGAGCACTTGTCAAAATCATAAGGGATTGGATTATCTAAGCTATCCACCAAGTGAGAGCCACTCATCACATAACTTGCATCAGGATTAGCATCAAGAATCGACACCATCTTTTCCAAAAAATCAGGCTTACAATAATCATCACTCTCCGCTATCCATATATATTCACCTTTAGATAATGATATACCTTTTTCCCATTGCATAAAAGGATTGCCTGTATTTTTTTCGTTCAATACACAATGGGTTACCTGAGGATGACAGATAGCTTGCTCCCTCAAATATGATGCACTACCATCTGTAGAACTATCGTCCAATAATATCACTTCGTAATCCGTAAAAGTCTGTTTGAAAACAGAATCCAATCTTTGTGGAAGATACTTCAGATAATTATAATTGGGTATTATTATACTAACTTTTTTCATTCCTATGATTCTTTAATAAAAACTCTTTTTAATTATACGCTATGATTCTGGAAAATTAAATAAATGTTAGACATATAAAATATACTATTTCCTCACCACCAGCTCGTTCCTGGTCATACGTTCCATGTACGACTGGATGATGGCTTTCACCTCTCGCTCCATCGCCTCACGAACCTTTGGTTCCTGGGCGGCAACATTGTGTTTAAGCAAGAGGTCGGTGCGGAAGCGATAGAGTGCCTTGGTCTTCTGACCATCCCACTGCAAGAGATAATCGCCCTTCACATATTGATAGATGCCATTGAGATAATTAACTGCCCATGTATCCTTAGCCGGGGTGGTGAGCAGGTCGATGCCGAAGCCCACATACTTCTTGTCATAACCCAGATAGCTCAATACGGTAGGCATGATGTCTATCTGCTGGGCGATGGCATCACGCATGCCTGGCTTAAACTCGCCGCTAGGGTCGAAGAAGATGATTGGCGAGCTGAAGCCTCCCAAATCGGTCTGATAATAAGCATGATCGCTCATGTTGGTATGGTCGGAAGTAATCACAAAGATTGTATTCTTATACCATGGCATCGTCTTTGCCTTATTAAAGAACTGGCGCAGGGCATTGTCAGTATAGCGAATACACTTGTGAATAGGCAAGCCTTCCTCCTTGAATCTGCCTTTATACTGCTCTGGTATCACAAAAGGATGATGAGAAGAGGCGGTGAAGAGGGCCGTCATAAATGGCTGCCTCATCTCCCCCATCTTGGTGGCATAGAACTGCATGAACGGTTCATCCCAAATGGCCCAAGTACCATCAAAGTCCTTGTCGCCACCAAAACGCTTGTCGGCATCATACTCCGTACGACCAAAATACTCATCAAATCCCGTGGCTTGAGCAAAAGCCTGAAATCCCATCGACCCATTCTCAGCCCCATGGAAGAAGGCAGAGTGATAGCCCTCATGCTTCAGTTCACCAGCCAAGCCACTCACATTGTTGAGAGCAGCAGGGGTAAGGAAGAATGGCTCCACAAACATAGGGATGCTCGATAATACGCTTGGCATACCATCGATGCTCTTCCTGCCATTGCAGAAAGAATAGAGATAAGTGGCACTGTGCTGCATCAAGGAGTCTGTAAAAGAAGTATATCCCTTATACTTGCCCCCATCCAGCCATTTATTGAACCCACCGATATACTCTCTGCCAAAGCTCTCAATGATGATAACCACCACATTCTTCTTGCGCTTCATCAAGCTATCAGCTGGCTCGTGCACAGGAGAATAGATGGCATTGAGCTGATTCTCCGCATAATAAGCAGGCACCTCGAACACTTTCTTGCCCATGGTACGAAGCATGGAGAAAGGGGTATTGAGCACAATGGCTGCCTCGAGAGGACTCTTCACATATTGGTTGGCATTACTGATGGTTATAGGGCGCACAGCCGTAGTAAAACCACCACGCATACCTCCGATACACAAAGGTACAAAGACAGCCAAGCAGAAAAGTTGCACAACGTAATATCTCATCAACTTGGCTGGGCGATAAAGCTGCGAAACCTCTTTAGGCATCTGTCCCTTAGGCATGCGATACAACTTCCAAAGAGCCACAATCAGCAAAATACCAATAAGCACCAAATACCAATGGCGAAAGATCTCGACACCAAAGATGCTGCCTAGATTGTTCTCGTGCTTAAACTCAGAAAACACCGTCATTGTTGTGCGGCGAGTAGTATACTGGAAATAAACGCAATCCACTAAATTTGCAATGACGCAAACAGAATTGCACACCACAAACACCCACTTAGCCATCTTCTGATACCATCCCTTCTCCTTGTAGTGGATAGGGAAAAGCATCAGCAGGGCATAAAGCGCATTGGTATAGAGGATGGCAGAGGTATCGAAGAACCAAGCACCATGCCACATCTCCACAAAACTTCCCCAAGTAATGGTATCAGAGAACATACCCCAGTTGACCGCCAAGAACACCAGGCGGCAAACAGCATATACGATATAAACCAACACCACATTGATGACGAAACACAAGGGTGCCGAAAACAAATTTCTCTTCAATTTCATTTCTATCTTTTTATTTTTTCATATCAATATCATCTTGTGCATCACGATAATCTCTCGTTGCCATCTCATATACAAGCTTAAACCATATCAGCACACATGGCAATGCCTTCAAGGCGTATGGCTGCACATAGTTCTTGCGGATGAATGCAGGGAAAAGGTCGGACGGCGACATACTGGTCAGGATGAAGGCAAACACCATTAGGGCGATGTCCCATCTACTGCGCTGCCATGGAGCTGTGACATACCATATCGCTACACCCAAAAGGGCAATGATGTAAGTACTCGACTCACTGCCCGTACTAAACAATACCACAAACATCAAGGTAGATGCCAGGAAGGCATAGCGGAAGGCAATGTTGCCATACTGCTTGAGGCGAAGATAAGGATAGCAGAACGCCAAGATGCCCGGTACAATCAGCCATAAGTCGGAGTAGGTGATTACATGAGAAATCTTGCGCACCAACCCGAGAAGCGACTGATTCTGCATATCTGAGAACATATTCTCCACATTCTTGCCCGACAAGCTGAGATACCACTCCTTATACTGGTCGATGATATACTCAGGGCTGGTTATCGCCATAGGCAGGACAAAGAACAGGGCTGCCCATCCTATCAGTGCAGCCACAAACTTCACCTTGTGCTTGGAAAAGAAAAAGAATGCCAGCCCCACAATGCCATAAAGTTTCACGAAGGTTCCGATCATGATGAAGCAGGCGGCCGTAATATCCTTTTCTTTCTCTACGCAATAGAACGAAGCGATGATGATGGCGGCAATGATGATGTTAAACTGGCTCATAAACAATGCCGTGAGCAACTCATGGGCACAGAACCAATAGCAGAATATCTGCTTACCCTGACGCAACGGCAGCTTACGGATGGCTACAAACAGAGCCAGCGTCATCAGTACATGCCAGAACAGCAAACCCAACGGATGAGGCAGCACAGCAAAAGGAGCAATGATAATGCTGAAGAACGGACCATAGTGGTTCGAATCGAAAAACTCCGAAGGATACTGGGCATACAATGATGTCTGCTCCCAAGCATGCCAGAAAACATACTTGAATATCAAGAAGTTATTACACTTGTGAATCTTGGTCAATGCAGACACCACACCTAGAATCAACCAAAGCCCCAGCAGGGTGCGAGGGTCGCTGAAGAAAGGGCGACCGAAAAAGTGCCTGATACCTGCTAGCCACTGGCTATTCTCCATTTTTGTACTATCCATTCTATCTGTCTTGTTATAAATTACTTTATTTAGGGGGCAAAATTACGCAAATTCCACGTAATTAGCAAATAAATCCATATTTATTTTGAGAAATCAGTTTTTTAATATACCTTTGTCCCAATAATTAAAGAAAAAACAAAATGATGAACATAGGATTCGATGCAAAGAGAGCGGCGCAAAACCGCACAGGACTGGGCAACTACAGCCGATTCGTGATTAGAATACTGTCGGAGCAATTCGACAGCAATTCTTACCATCTGTATACCCCTAAGCCTCATCGCATGCCCTATCTCGGAGAGATACCCACGCTGAAGAAGCTCACCCTGCATTTTCCACCCAAAGGCATCTGGAGCAAGATGCGGTCCATCTGGCGTGTATGGGGAATGACCCACGACATCCAGCAGGATGGCATCAACATCTTCCATGGCCTCAGCAACGAACTGCCGCTCAACATCGGCACACCCCAACAACGTGAGACAAAGCTGGGAGAAGACAGATGCAAATACCTAGTTACTATCCACGACCTCATCTTTATCCACACCCCACAGTATTATCACTGGATAGACCGAAAGATATACAACTATAAGTTTCGACGTGCCTGCCAGTGCGCCGACCGCGTGATAGCCGTAAGCGAATATACCAAGCAGGAAATCATGCACTACTATCACACCCCAGAGGAAAAGATAGACGTGGTGTACCAAGGCTGCGACCCTGTCTTTGCCCAAGACATTGAGTCCAGCAAACAGGAAGAGGTAAAGCAAAAATACCAACTGCCCGACCAATATGTACTCTACGTAGGAAGCATCGAGGAGCGCAAGAACCTGATGCTGGTGGCAAAGGCTATGGCAGAAATCAACCAAATGGCAAAAGCCAATGAGGAAAAGTGCAATATAGCCAAAATCCATGTGGTGGCTGTAGGCAGAAGAACCCCTTATGTAGAGGAGATACAAGCCTACCTCAAGGAGCAAAGCATTGAGCATCTTTTCCACTTCCATCATCAGGTACCTTACGAAGACCTGCCATCCTTCTATAAGCTGGCACGCAGTTTTACCTATCCTTCTCGCATCGAGGGTTTCGGCATCCCCTTGCTCGAAGCCATCACAAGTGGCATACCTACCATCGGATGCACAGGGTCTTGCCTGGAAGAGGCAGGAGGGCCTGGCGGAATCTATGTGAATCCCGATGATGCCCAAAGTATGGCAGAAGCCATCGTGCGCACTTGTACCGATGAGCAACTGCGCCAAGACATGATAAAAGCCGGCAAGGCTTATGCCCTCAACTTTACAGACGAGAAACTAGCCTGCGACTTAATGAACACATACGAAAAGTTATAAGGGGTCACCTGCAAAAGCGTGTGGATGCAGGTGATCCAAATTATGTTTAGTACCTTTATCCCTCATACACAATAATACATTAACATTTATTATTCATCTTTCATGCAAGATTATATTAACAAGAATGTTATAACATATAAAAAGAAAATAAATATCATTTATACAAGATAAAACAGTTATGAATACAAAACAATTGAAAATTGTAACAGGAATAGCTATTATGGTTCTAATCGTATCTATCATTCCCATATTATGGATTAGCCAATACTTACATCCCTTTGGTGATGATTATGTATTTGGTGCAGAAGTCTATAAAATCTGGAATGAAACCCACTCTTTCCCTGCCTGCATCCAAGCTGCTTGGAATGTAGCTATGACCATGTATCATACATGGCAAGGCACCTATTCAGCCTGCTTCCTTATGGCACTACAGCCTGGTGTATTCGGACAATATTGGCTTGGTCCAATCATCTTACTATTCAGTTTGGCGGGGTCAACCTATACATTATTATATATAGTGATGAGGAAGTTACTCCATTCTTCCAAATTGGAGTATCTGTTCGTTTCAACCCTCTTCGTACTGATGACAATCCAGTTTACATGGTCATACTACGATGCATTCTTTTGGTACAATGGAGCAATGTACTACACCTTGTTCTATAGTTTATCACTTACTCTTGCATCCTTACTCATTTGTTATCAGCAGGTTGATTCAAAATCCAAGAAAGCAATTATTGGGGGGGCATCCATTATTCTGTCTATCATCATTGCTGGCGGAAACTTTGTTTCCGGACTTGGTATGGGAGCAATTCTATTTGTAGCCATCATCATCATGAAGCTGGAACAAAAAAAATGGCCAAACTTTTATATGACCATTCTCGCTATCTATGGCATCGCCTTCCTCTTCAGCGTACTGGCACCAGGCAACGCTTTCCGACAAGTAACAATAGAGAGTAAGCCAAATATCATCACTGCATTTTTCATGGCAATAGGAAAGAGCTTTGAGTTCTTATCAGACACACTCAGTATTACTCAGTTTTTGATGATAGCACTTCTTGCACCCACAATTGCAAAGATGGCAAGCAACTCACGATTCAAGTTCTCGCATCCATGGCTATGTATTATAATTACGGTTACTCTCTATAGTTCTTTCTTCTTTGCCCATTGCTATGCTATGGGGACAAGAGGACCTGGAAGAGTGCAGAACATCTATTCATATATTCACTTATGGCTTATATGCATCAACCTCTACTACCTTTCTGGAGCTATCCTAAGAAAGACAGAAGCAAAGGCTCCCTTGAGTTCTGCCATTATCAACGTTGTAAGGACATCACAAAAGAAATACGCCAAATCCTTGCGTTATATGCCATACTGTGCTACAGTTATCTTGATCTTATCTGTAAGTATCAAACCAAGAACGACCAATAGAATTGTCTCTCTTATGTTAAAAGGAACTGCGATGAAATTTGATAAGGAAATGAATAAACGCGAACTGGCACTCAAAACAAATACACAAACAATCCTGACATTGAAGCCTCTCACGGTAAAAATGCCTTCGGATGCGTTTAACGACATAACGATTTATCCAGGATATTGGATTAACCAGGGAATGGCTCGTTACTATGGTAAAGAAAAGATAGTTGCCTCGCCTGCCATAAATATGCAGGAATCGCCAACAATGCTTCTTAGACGTTGCAAAAGGGACGTAGGCCCTGGTAACTTGAAATTTGTATATTTCAAATAAAGTCATCCAATTATACATGATATACAATAACGGCAAAAGCCTTATTTTCATCTCTTGAAAGAGAAGAAAATAAGGCTTTTGCCGTTATTGTCTTTTCCTTATAATTCCAGTTTAAACTTAATAGGATGCTTCTTGCCATAACGAGTCCAGAACTTGGCGTATTCCGAAACCAGGATTCGGAATTACTGACTCATGGACTTATGAAACACCCTCTTGAATAATTATACTCTTTCTTCTATAAAATATCGAGGGCGGCGCTTCACCTCGGTATAAATCTTGCCGATATAGACACCTGTGATGCCCACACCCGTGGTGATGATGCCACCGATAAACCACATGGAAACGAGTAGGGAAGTCCAGCCCTGGATAGTCTTGCCCTGGAAATACTCTACCAGCGCAAAGATAATCATGACGAAGGCTACTAAAGTCATCGCCAGACCCAGGAAGGTGATAAACCTCAATGGTGCCACGGAGAACGAAGTGATACCATCAATACTGAAGCTCAGCATCTTGGTGAGCGGATACTTGCTCTCACCCGCCTCGCGAGCCTTGCGGTCGTAATAGACAAATCCCTCTCGGAAGCCCAGCTGTCGGACAATGGCTCTGAGGAAGAGATTGCGCTCGGAGTACTGCATCAGAGCCTTCAGAGTGCGGTTGGTCATCATGCGGAAGTCGGCATGGTTATACACCGTATCCTTATCCACGCTCTGCATCAGCTTATAGAAAGCCTGGGCGGTGAATCGCTTGAAGAAGGTATCGGTCTTACGCTCCTTGCGCACACCATAGATGATATCCTTGCCTTCCTGCACCTGCTGTACCATTTCGATGATGACATTCTCATCATCCTGCAGGTCGGCATCGATACTTACCATCGCATCGCAATGATCTACCGCCGCTTCCATTCCTGCCCAGAGTGCATTCTGATGTCCCCGGTTATGAGATAACTTGATACCGTGTACATACTTGTGCTCCTTGGCAGCATCGGAAATCATCTGCCAGGTACGGTCACGACTACCATCGTCAACAAGGAGCAACTCCGTGTCGGCGTCAGTCTCTTTCTTGATGTTTTTTATCAGATTGCCAAGCACCTCCAGGGTTTTCGGCAACACTTCTTCCTCGTTGTAACAAGGAATCACTATTAATACTTTCATACCTTCTTCCTCTTTCACGATACTTAATCCATATAGTTTGCAAAGATACGAAAAACTATCAGAAACGCCAAATTATTTGAAGACTATCTTGTTCCTGAATTTTCCGATACCTTGAAATTCTTTTATGATTCCTTCCAAACTCTTCTCTTGAGCCACAATGCTAAAATAGGGTCACTCATTTCCAGATGCTTAGGAGCTGATATCGTAATCAGATCTTTTACCATCAAGGATTTCTTAAGGCGGGTTACATTGGCGGCAGTACCCAGGCGATAAGTTTCCAATATTGCCGTCTGGGTGAAACCGGTATGTACTCCATTGGTGATGGCATGCAGGAAATTCATCTGATAGGCAGAAAGGTCTTCGGTCTGCTGAATAAACAAGGGCTCGCAAGCATCCAGCAACCGGTCTATTCCATATTTCAAGTCCTCTTCTGTTGCTACAGAATCATCCTGTACACGCAACCATACAAACCATGCCAACTGCCGTACATAAGAAGAATACCTATCTGTTACCTGACAGATTTCACGAGCCAACTCTTCCGAGATATGCTTGCCGGTAGATTCGAATCGCTGACAGATATACTCCATCCAGTCTTTCTCGCTAATCTTATTCAGATAGAAGAAATCTCCAAAGCGATAAAATGGGTAACTGGCATTCTGGAACATCTGTTCCATCATGTGTTTCTTGCTTCCATAAAGGCAGTAAGATACATGGCTCTGCAATTGCCATACGCTACGGAGCTTCTTCTGGAAGGTCAATGAATCAGGGAAATCGCCTATCTGCTGAAATTCATCGATGCAGACTACGATATGACAATCTTTAGACCGAGCTATCATTTCCGGAAGTCTCAAAACCTCTTCTGTTGTATTGTTACCTGCATTATACTCCAACGACAAAGAGAAATCAGACAAAGGATCTTGACCGATACTGATTTTCGGAACGAAACGGCTTAAGAATACCTTGGCATTCTCCATCCATTCTTCCCATTTTGAAGAAGTAGCCCGAACTACAGCCGTGGCAAAAGCATTGATAAAATCATTCTCCGAACGACACCCAAAGGCATCTATACGAGCTATCCTGATGTCCTCGCTCTCTACAAGCGAACACACCTTATCCACCAATGAAGTCTTACCCATACGACGAGGTGAAATCAATATCGTATTCACTCCATACGTAAAGTTTGCCTTCAGGCGTTCTGTTTCCTCTCTTCGGTCGGTAAAGGAATCTCCCTCCACACGAACACCGAACACAAACGGAGCTTCTTTACTTTTTCTCATAATCACTACCTTATTTTATACTATACAGCAAATCTTTTGCAAAGATAGCAAAAAAAAACAAATTAAACAAGGTTGTTTTAAACAAAGTTGTTTAAAACTAGTAACGTTTTACAGAAACTACTATTAATCAACTATTTACGCATTATATCATAAAGGGATAAACGGGGCGATTTTTTAAACACGGACAAATTGAATTTGTCCGGATGGTTGTCCGATAGGTTTATAACAGGAAGAAAATCAATAAGTTACAATCAACCAGACAAATTGTCCGGACAAATTCAATTTGTCCGTGTTATTTTTTATGAGAAAGAAAGAGGGGTTCAGGTATCGAAACAAAAACTAGAGATCCGAGAGGCTATGACTTTACTCCTCTTATACTATGCTTCTCCACCCACAAAACTACGAGTTGCATTTATTAACATAAAGCTCTAAAGCAGCCAAAGGAGAATAAGAGAGGTTGGAACGTAAACAGTTGGGAATGAGTAGATTTGCACAAAGTTGCCAAATCGGCATA
>JAIINY010000287.1:0-3671 GCA_022741625.1 Prevotella sp.
AATGCTCTCCAGAACGGATAAAAAAGGTTAAATATCCCCATCACAGAGGGGATATTTTCCTTCTGCTGCGTTTCGTTGGTAGAAGTATAACTAATATAAAAGGGAAGATTATGAAAGTGAAGTTTTTGCATTGGTACAATGCTTTGGCAGCCACACTCTTGTCGCTGCTGGGATTCTCTTCTTGCGATGAGTTTGGAAATGAAGAACCTTGTTTGTATGGCTCTCCAACTAGTTCTTTTCATGCTAAAGGTAATGTTACTGCCGAAGATGGCACCCCTATCAAGGGCATCAAGGCGGTAGTGGTGGAGGACTATGGTAATGAAGGGTGTTATCGAATGGACTCAGCTTATACCGACAGCAAGGGTGATTATGTTACCAAGGAAAAGAGCATGGATGGCACCATCGACTGGGTTCATAAAGAGAAACGACTGAAAGTGATTCTCGAAGATGTAGATGGTGGAGCCAATGGTGGTGAATTTGCCACGGATACCATCAAGTCGGAAAATATCACTGTAGAGCAAGTGGGAAAAGGTGAAGGAACTTGGGATTGGGGCTCTTTTGAGGTTACTGCCAATGGCAAGATGAAGAAAAAGAAGTAGTCGTATGACAAGTCCAGAATCTTTATCCCTTCGCCGTCGCTTGGCATTGGAGATAGCTCGAAGTCTTTATCAGCAGAAGGTGAAGGAGCATCCTTTGCGCCAACTCTTCTGGGAGTGTACCCTGCGCTGCAACCTGCATTGCCGCCATTGCGGAAGCGACTGCAAGGTGAAGGCAGGGCTGCAAGACATGCCTCTGGCAGACTTCTTGCGAGTACTAGACAACATCAGGCAGCATACCGATCCTCATCAAGTGTTTGTCATCGTAACGGGTGGCGAACCCTTGATGCGTGAAGACATTGCCCAGTGTGGCGCAGCCATCTATCAGAAAGGTTTCCCTTGGGGTATGGTGACCAATGCCCTATATCTTACTCCTCAGAAATTCAATGATTTGCTCCGTGCTGGTCTCCATGCCATGACCATCAGTATGGATGGCTTGGGCGAGGAGCACAACTGGATGCGAGGCAACAAGTATAGCTTCGATATGGTTTCGCAGGCGATAGATATGCTGGTGGCTCATCCAGAGATTAAGTTTGACATCCTCACCTGTGTGAATCGTCGCAATTATCCTCACCTCTCTGCCATCAAGCAATTCCTGATAGATAAAGGTGTCAAGCACTGGCGAGTCGTAGCCGTATTCCCAGTGGGTAGGGCAGCAACCGACCCCGATATGCACCTCACTCCCGAAGAATACCGTGGCATCTTAGACTTCATCAAGCTTACTCGCAAGGAGGGCTTGATAGATTGCAGCTACGGCTGTGAGGGCTTCATGGGCAATTACGAGGGCGATATCCGCAATCATTTCTATTCATGCCAAGCTGGCGTAACAGTTGGTTCCGTTTTGGTGGATGGCTCCATCTCTGCCTGTGCCAGCATCCGTTCCAATTATCATCAAGGCAACATCTATCAAGATGATTTTATGGAAGTGTGGCAGCATCGTTTTGCCCCTTATCGCAACCGAGAGTGGATGCGCAAGGATGAGTGCGCCCAGTGCCGCCACTTCCGCTATTGCCTAGGCAGTGGTATGCACTTGCGTGATGATGAGGGAAGGCTCATCATGTGCCCGCTGCATAGGTTGAAATAAGTTTTTTATTAGATAAATTTATTCAACCGTACAGGCGAAATTGTTTTTAAGACTAGAAGAAAGTTCCGTTCAAAATCATTGAACGGACATTCAAAACAATTGAACGTACATTCAAAACAATTGAATGGACATTCAATGTCACTGAACGAAACTTTCTACTAACTCTAGAAACATTTTCCTTTAAAGGTAGATAGTAATTCCTTTAAGGGAAGAATTATGTCGAACTTAAGGACATTGATGTCTGAAAGGATGTTCTTTTTCTTATTTTATAGGGTGATAGTATTTTTATGGGATATTGATATCAGCTCAGCTAATAATTACTAAAAGTTACCTTAAGGTAAGTTACCTTTGGGTAACTTTTTGTATATTTGCAGGTGATACGAATGTTGTAAAACAGATAAAACGAATTTAATAAGAAGAATATGGCAGTATTTCAATCTCCTTTTCAGTTTGGTACTTTGGCTACCGAAGAGAATTTTATCGACCGAATGGAAGACAGGGCTTTGCTCAAGCAACTCCTGGCTTCCCATATCAACGTGATGCTCATTTCTCCACGTCGATGGGGAAAATCGTCGCTTGTCAAGAAGGCGATGACGGAACTGAGTGCGGAAGATAAGGAGGTGAGAATCTGCTATATAGATGCTTTCAGTATCGGCTCGGAAGCAGAATTCTATCGCACTTTTGCCAGTCAGGTCATAGCCTGTGCTTCTTCCAAGATAGAACGTTGGATAGAGGATGCCAAGAAGTTCTTGACGGGTGTAGTTCCACAGATAGTAGTTAACGATCAGATTACGGATTTTGTGGCTTTCGACCTGAAGTTTGTTCCGCAAGAAAGAGATAAGATGGCAATTCTCCAATTGCCGGAGTTGCTGGCGAAGGAAAAGGGAATCAGGATTATTGTGTGCATAGATGAATTCCAGCAGTTGGCTAATCTCCCGGAATATAAGGATATGGAGGGCAAGATGCGCTCTGTATGGCAACAGCAGCAGTTGATCTCTTATTGCCTTTATGGCAGCAAGCGTAATATGATGCTCAACATCTTCAACAATTCCAACAGTCCGTTCTATCGTTTCGGACAGGTCATCTTCATACAGAAGATAGCCAAGGAGCATTGGGTTCCTTTTATCTTATCATCTTTTGAGAAGACCGGCAAGCGAATTTCAGAATCTTTTGCCAGCAGGATTTGCGATGTGGTGGAGTGTCATTCCTGGTATCTGCAGCAGTTGTGCTATTTTATTTGGAGCTTTACGGTTTCTGAGGTGACGGAAGAAGTGTTCTCTCTTGGTCTCAAGCAGGTATTGAACATCAATACCCCGATGTTTCAGAACGATACGGAAAATCTCAGTTCTACCCAGATAGAGATGCTCAAGGCGATAGCTGATGGTGAGCAGCATTTCTCATCACAAGCAGTGAAGCAGGTGTATAATCTGGGTAATCCCAATACGATAGTTAAGAACAAGAAGATTCTTCAGAACAAGGATATCATAGAGAAGCAGAAAGCTGATTTTGTATTTGTTGATCCGGTCTATCGTCTGTGGTTTAAGGAAGAGTATTGCTAAAAGGCAGAAAAGGTTCTTGGTGACACCAGTGACACTTATGACACTTGTTTTCTAAAACTTTCTTCACGCGGGCGGGCAGGAAAAATTTTTCAGAAAAGCTTCCCGCCCGCCTACGTGAGAGAGTTTTTCTGAAAACCAGTGTCACCAGTGTCATCTGTCATTCCTAAGTAAGTTACTTAGCTATAGAAACCAAGTCACTTAGCTATCATAAGTAAGTTACTTAGCCGTCATAAGCAAGTCTCTTTTATCATTGGAATAAATCATCTTTCCGAGCTAATCATCAGAAAAAGAAAGAAAATCCGTGAGAAACAGTGAATAACCGTGAGAAACCGTGAATGCCGGATTCTCAGGGTTGTATCTTTGCATTGTGATTCAGAAAGGACTACAGGCAATGCGCAGCGCTACTTGACTTTGTTCAGATGAAAGTTCTGC
>JAIINY010000288.1:0-3655 GCA_022741625.1 Prevotella sp.
AGAAATCTCTAAATACAAGGTGCTTGCTACCTGGGTATCTGAAATCAATGTCTTTAATCTGTATCATAATCTTTAATGTTTTAGTGTACTACTTCAATATGGCACTGCAAAGATATGCTTTTCTGCGATAAGTTCCAAACTTTTGGGCAATTATTTTCAGACTTTAACGTAATATTAACATTATCACCTTATTATATAAAGGCAAGGGTATTGGTCATAAAAGAAAAAGGATGTTTTTCTAAAAAACAAAGGCATCGAAAAGCCTTCACTTTTCGATGCCTTGATTCTTATTCTTGGTTTCTATTCTTGAGTCGTTTAGATATATTTCATGAGAATGTCCCAAACGGCGATGATGTGGCAGATACTTCCTGCCAGGACGAAGAAGTGGAACACGGAATGCATGTATTTCTTCTTGTTGATACTGTAGAACACGGCACCCGTGATGTAGCAGACGCCCTCTGCGATAATCCAGATAACCGTGGCTGGGGATACGGAATCTATCAGAGGCTTGAATGCGACAAGTACCGATAATCCCATACCCACAAAGCAGAGTGTCTCCAGATTACTGTGGTCCTTGAGCTTGGCAAAGCTCATCACCGTGCCTGCTATGGCGCATGCCCAGATGAAGATAAAGAGGCTCCATCCCCAATAGCCTTGTTCGCGCATCGCAATCAGGGTGATAGGGGAATAAGAACCGGCAATGTGCCAGTAGATGGCGGCATGATCCCATTTGCGCAGCCGCTCCTTCCATTTGCTCCAGGCAGAGATGGCGTGGTAGGTGGTAGATGCGATGTAAGACATCAGCATACCGAACAGGTAGAGGATGATGCCTGCCGTGGCCCATCCGTTGTGCATGGTAAAGCACCAATAAAGGAAGATGGCTCCTACGACAACGCCCATCAGGATGCCTCCGGCATGCGACCAGGAGTTCCAAAGTTCCTCCTTGTGACTGAAATGTATTTTGAGTTTCATATAGCTCTATTTCTTTTGAATTGTATGATACATAACGTTTGCGGGGCAAAGATACTAAGAAATTCCGAGTTTGATGATGTTTTTAGAGATTGTTATGATATGGATGTGATTATCTGGGGTATTCTTCCCCGCTCCTAGCTCTTTTATTTGCTTTATTTGCTTGATGTTTGACTTTTTGTGCTTTATTCCAAAAATAAATCAAGAAAGGGTTGGTGGTTCTTGTTTATTTTCTTATTTTTGCATTCGAAAACTTATCAATAGCAATAACTAATAACGTATATAATAAATATGATGAAATTAAAATCACTTGCACTCTTGCTGATGACCATCGCCATGCCTGCGATGGCAGAACAGGTTTCGGTAAACAGTAAGGGGATTTCGCTCATCCTCGATGTGGAGAACGGAAAACCTGCACAGTATCTCTATTTCGGTTCTAAGCTGAACGCTGCTGATTTGCAGAATCTCACAGTAGCTACCAATGGTCGTATGGATGCTTATCCTGCATACGGTCTGAATACTCCTGTAGAAGCTGCACTCGCCATGCGTCACAGCGATGGTAATCTTTCTACTGCTCTCGTGGCTACCGGTAGCGATGTGAAGCAGGAGGCTAATGCCACAGTTACTACCATCCATCTTAAGGATTCTGTTTATAATATCAAGGTGGATCTGAAGTACCGTGCCTATAAGGATGTGGATATGATTGAGGCTTGGACTGAAATCAACAATGGAGAGAAGGGTACTGTTACTCTGACTACCTTTGCATCAGCTATGCTTCCTATCCGTCGTGGCGATGTATGGATGAGTCATCTCTCTGGCACATGGGCTGCTGAGGCTCAGTTGAGTTATGAGAAGTTGCAGCCAGGCGAGTTTGTCATCCGTAACAATGATGGTGTGCGTAATTCTCATACCGATCATGCCGAGGTGATGTTCTCTCTCAATGGAAAGGGACAGGAGAATACGGGTGCCGTTATAGGTGCTGCACTTGCCTATAGCGGAAACTATAAGCTCAAGACTGTAACTGATGAAACGGAATATCACTATTTCTTTGCTGGTATCAATGAGCAGAATTCAGAATATCATCTCAAGAAGGGTGAAACTTTCAAGACTCCAGCTCTTGCACTTACTTATTCCAATGAGGGTTTGAGCGGTGCCAGCCGCAACTTCCACAAGTGGGGTCGCAAGTACGTGCTTACTCATGGTGATCAGGAGCGTGATATCCTCTTGAACTCTTGGGAGGGTGTTTACTTCGACATCAACCAGAAGGGTATGGATCAGATGATGGCTGATATCCATAGCATGGGTGGTGAGCTCTTCGTGATGGACGATGGATGGTTCGGAAAGAAATATCCTCGCAAGACTGATAATGCAGCTTTGGGCGATTGGGTAGTAGATACCGAAAAACTGCCTGATGGTATCGAAGGTCTGCTTCGTGATGCCAAGAAGAATGGCGTGAAGTTCGGTATCTGGATTGAGCCGGAAATGACTAATACCAAGAGTGAACTTTACGAGAAGCATCCTGATTGGGTGATCAAGGCGCCTAAGCGTGATGCGGTAGTTGGTCGTGGTGGCACTCAGCTGGTTCTTGATCTCGGTAATCCAAAGGTGCAGGATTTCGTGTTTGGTGTGGTAGATGATTTGCTTACTAAGTATCCTGAGATTGCCTATATCAAGTGGGATGCCAATATGGCCATCATGAATCATGGTAGTCAGTATCTTTCTGCCTCTGATCAGAGTCATCTCTATATCGCATACCATCAGGGGTTTGCTAAGGTTATCGATCGTATCCGTGCTAAGTACAAGAATGTCGTTATCCAGTGCTGTGCCAGTGGTGGTGCTCGTGCCAACTGGGGATGCCTCCGTGGTTTCGATGAGTTCTGGGTAAGTGATAATACGGATGCCCTGCAGCGTATCTATATGCAGTATGGTACCAGCTACTTCTTCCCAGCTATAGCTATGGCAAGTCATATTTCTGCCGTGCCTAACCACACGGTCTTCCGTACAACTTCCTTGAAGTATCGTATTGATGTGGCTATGAGTGGTCGTCTCGGTATGGAGATTCAGCCAAAGAATATGACGGATGAGGAGAAGGCTCTCTGTCGAAAGGCTATCTCTGAATACAAGGAGATTCGCCCTGTTGTACAGTTTGGCGATCTTTACCGTTTGGTTTCTCCATACGACAACCAGGGCTTGTCTTCTATCATGTATGTAAGCGAGGCTAAGGATAAGGCTGTGTTCTACTGGTGGAAGCTTGCTAACTTCTATAATGCGCACCTTCCTATCGTTAAGATGGCTGGTCTAGATGCAAACAAGATGTATAAGATACGTGAGCTTGATGTCATCGATAATACTCCTTTGGCTTGCGAGGGTAAGTCATATTCTGGCAAGTATTTGATGGAACATGGCTTGGAAATGCCATTGGAGCATAATGTTGACTGGGGTAAAAAGAACGATTGGTCTTCTCGTGTTCTCTATTTGGAGGCTCAATAAAGGCTAGTGTTCTTTCGCGCGTATATATATAATAAGGAGAAGAATGGATTTGAAGCGTGAAAAGTGTTTACTAATGTTAAATTTGAAAGAAAAATGAAACTTTCTTCTCGAAAAATTTGGTGGAATGGAAAATAGTTAGTACTTTTGCACTCGCTTTTGAGAAATCAAGTATTACTCTAAGCAACTAAAGAAAGAG
>JAIINY010000018.1:0-20155 GCA_022741625.1 Prevotella sp.
CGGATAATCTGCTTCAGGTGCTCTAACTCCTTAGGCTCTACATCTGCTGCCTTATTGAGAAGGATGATGTTGCAGAATTCCATCTGCTGGATGACGAGAGAAGCGAGATCCTCCTCATCGAGGTTTGGCTTCATCAAATCAGAACCATTGGCAAACTCGTCCTTCATACGAAGTGCATCAACGACAGTAACGATGCTGTCTAGGCGCAAGATACCGTTCTTGATATACTGAGGACCCAGGGATGGGATAGAGCAGATGGTCTGTGCTATAGGTGCAGGCTCGCAGATACCGCTTGCTTCTATTACAATATAGTCGAAACGCTTCATATCTACGATTTCCTTGAGCTGTTCTACAAGGTCCATCTTCAAGGTACAGCAAATACATCCATTCTGGAGTGAAACCAGGGAATCATCCTTCTGACCTACCACACCACCTTTCTCTATAAGAGCTGCATCAATATTCACCTCACCGATATCGTTGACGATAACGGCAAATTTGATACCCTTCTTGTTAGCCAAAATCTTGTTGAGCAGAGTAGTCTTACCACTGCCCAGATAGCCTGTCAAAAGCAGGACTGGAACTTCTTTATTGTTCATAAATTCCTCTTTTTATAGTGTTATACTTTAATTACAAAAGCGGGAATAGCAAATAACATGCCACTCCCGCCTTATGAAAAGTTAATTATTACTTACGATAGTTATCAAGACCCTTATGCAAGAAGTCAAGATAAGCACTGACATCCTCCTTGAAGCTGAATGCAGCGTTCAGAGGATTTCCCTCATTATCCACAGGAATGTAGAATGGCTGAGCATTAGCACCAAACTTGCTTGCCTGCAAGTAGCTCCACTTGTCGCCGATGGTTCTCAATGTACGCTTTTCGCCATTGAAAGTCACCTCCATAGGCTGTGGCAATGGGGTCTTGTCATCTACATAGAGAGAGATGAGTACGTAGTCCTTTGTCAAAATGTCAGTAACACTAGGGTCTGTCCATACAGAAGCCTCCATCTTACGGCAGTTGACACAACCGTAGCCTGTAAAGTCAATCAGTACTGGCTTGCCTGCTGCCTTTGCTGCTGCCATACCTTCCTCATAGTCCTTGTAAGCCGGTTCTACCACCTTGGTATTCAGGTTGAAATCCTGGGTATTTACTGGTGGGGCAAAAGCACTTACTGCCTTGCAAGGAGCACCCCAAAGACCAGGAATCATATAAACAGAGAAAGCCAAGGAACAAAGACCAAGCATAATGCAAGCTACTGGCATTGGCTTGTTGAGGTCACCACCGATGGCATCTACCTGGAACTTCAACTTGCCAATCAGGTAGAGACCGAGCAGGCCGAAGATGACAATCCAGAGTGAGAGGAATACCTCGCGATCCATAATGTGCCAGCCATAAGCCAAATCTGCTACAGACAAGAACTTCAAAGAGAAAGCAAGCTCAATGAAACCAAGCACAATCTTGATGGTCTCCATCCAAGAACCAGACTTAGGAGCTGACTTCAACCAAGATGGGAAGAGTGCAAAGAGGGTGAATGGCAGGGCGAGAGCAAGGGCAAAACCAAACATACCAATGGTTGGTGCCAACCAGTCACCCGATGTAACTGTCTGTACCAGAAGCAAGCCGATGATAGGAGCGGTACAAGAGAAACTAACGAGCACGAGTGTGAACGCCATCAGGAAGATGCTGATGAGTCCTGTTGTGCTGGAAGCCTTGTTATCTACAGCATTACCCCAACTGTCTGGCAACTTGATTTCGAACCATCCGAAGAATGAGAATGCGAAGACTGCCAGAAGCAAGAAGAGGATAATGTTGAACACCGCACTTGTACTAAGCGCATTGAGGGTACTAGGACCTGCAATGGCAGTAACGGTGAGACCGAGTGCCAAGTATATGATGACAATACTCAAACCATAAGTGATAGCATCGCGGATACCCTTCTTCTTGTCATTCTTGGCACGCTTCAGGAAGAAGCTTACTGTCATAGGAATGATTGGCCAGATACATGGCATTACAAGAGCGAGCAAACCTCCAACAAAACCGATAATGAAGATATAGAAGAGTGAATGGTTAGCAATATCATTGTTGCCACCCAAAGCCTGCAGTTCCTTTACTACCGGTTTCCACCAAGCCTTAGCATCATTACCATCTACAGAGAATGAAGAATCGATATTAGCTGTGCTATCTACTTTCTCTGCTACGGCAAGTTGAGCCAGAGAGTCTGCTTTCGCTTTAGCGATAGCTGCTGGATCGTCTGTCTTTTCGTCAGCTTTCGCATCTCCAGGGCTGACAGCGTCCTTGCCATCTACAGCAGGAGATTTACCACTATGCTTGAAGCTTGCCTCGCTAGGAGGAAGACAATTCTGGTCGCTGCAAGCGCCATACTCTAAATAAGCATCGATACGATAGTTAGGCTTGGTGAACTTCACTTTCTGTACGAAAGTGGCGCTACCCTCGAAGAAGCGTAACTTCATCTCAAAGAGAGGGTCGAACTTTGAAATTTCATGGCCACGAGCCTGCAACTTGCCTACGAGTTCTACACCGTCAAGCTTGTTTACGTTAAAAGTGGCTGAAATAGGTCCGTCTGCGCCCAAACCTGTAGAATAGACATGCCATCCCGGTTGAATCTTTCCATTAAACACGATTTCCGCTACAGCGGTTCCATTGGTCTTGAGCGAGGTTGAGAACTTCACAGGGTTCATCATCTGCGCATGAGCCAACATTACTATTAAGAGTAACTGTAAAACTGCAATAAACTTTTTCATTTTTATTTATGTACTAATTTTGATTGCAAAGATACTAAATTTCTTTTAAATACGGCTATGAACCAAGCACGGTTACTTGTCTTTTAGTTTTTTTTAGAAAAAATGCTATAAAATCATCACGTCTTCTTGGTAATATTGCAAAAAAACAGTAATTTTGTAGCCAAATTGCGAATGAGGAAAACAAGATTATACATATTCAGTCTCTGGATAGCTACATTGAGCATATTGCTATCTACGGTGATGACCCATCATCACCACATGGGTCGTATATGTATGATTCAGGAGCAATGCCAGGAAGATGGCAACATCAACGATGAGCATACCGAGCATCATGGCCAGGAGTCGAATACCGACCGTGGCAACTGCCGTGTGCACCAGATGCACCACTTTGTCACCAATGCCAAGGTGTTGAAGGGCATCCGCAAATTGCTGGTAGATGAGAGCCATCTGTTTGTAGTCCTGTCTCGTTCTTCTCTTTTGATCCTCCCTCGTCTCTCACTCATTTCTGTGAGATGGCAACATTTTGCAGCTTCTCCGCTTGTTGAGGGGTTGGCGGCTGGCTATAGTAGGCGAGGACCTCCTTTTATTTTATGATTTTACAAGTTTGCCACTTGGTTGCAAAAATCGGTTAGAAGATTCGAATGCAACTGAGTTGCAAGGGATTTTGTGTACTTTTGCCAACGGATTTTTGATAAGATTCGTTGTGTGAAACTGTAGTGTAGAATTATAAAATAGAAGGAAAAAAACAAGCATGAAAAGAATAATTTTGATTGTCGCCGTTACGGCGATTGCCTGGGCTGGATTCGCTTTCTTTGCGAAACAGACCGGTTCAGAGGCTCATGCACACGAGGACCATGAGCATGAAGAAGAAGTAGATTTTGATCATATTCCGTTGACTGCCAAACAGGTCAGCACCATAGATTTGAAGATGGGTGAGGCTGTGGAGCGCAAGATGGATGCCACCATAGAAGCGAAAGGATCGCTCGTACTGCGTGCACAGGCGATGGGTGATGTAGCCTCTTTGATGGGCGGTATCGTGAAATCTATTTTTGTGAAAGAAGGGCAGATTGTTCATAAAGGACAGGTTGTTGCTACCGTTGAAAATACTGATGTGGTAAGTCTTCAGCGTGAGTATTACTCTGCTGCCAAGGAGTGCGAACTTGCCAAGGCTGATTTGGAGCGCCAACTTCTGCTCAGTAAGCAGGGAGCAGGTGTGAAGCGTACCTTACAGCAGACCAAGAAAGATTACCAAGTGGCTCATGCCAATCTTTTGGGTATTGGCAGGCAGCTCAGCCAGATGGGTATCTCTACTGCAGCCGTAGCGAAAGGTAAGTTTACTACTGCCTTTCCTTTGCATGCGCCTATCTCCGGCATTGTGAGCGAGATGACTGCCAGTCTGGGAAGTTATGCTGATATGCAGACTCCTCTGATGAAGATTAGAAACACCCAGGCAGTGGAATGTGACCTCAATGTCTTCGAGAAGGATTTGGCGAAGGTCAAGGTGGGTAATCGGGTGACCATAAACCTGACTAATCAGCCTGGCGTAAAACTTTCAGGAACCGTTTATGGCATGAATCAATACTTTAACGACAACTCGAAAGCCGTTGCTGTTCACGTAAAGTTGGATGTAGCTAGCTTGAAGAGTTATCTGCATTCTTCTTCAGGCAATACTCATGGCGGAAAGCTTTTCGCAGGTATGTATGTAAGCGGAAAGATAGCTACAGGTAGCCAGCAGTGTCTTGCTCTGCCATCCCAGGCAATTGTGAGCGCAGATGGAAAGCAGTATGTCTTCGCTCTCAATGGAGCTCCCAGCAAGGGTAGCTACAGCTTCTCCCGTCATGAGGTGACCACAGGCACTTCGGATAGTAAATATACAGAGGTGAAGCTTTGCGACCATCTGCTGAAGGGCAAGGATGGAGCTGCCGGCAAGAAGATTGTAACTGCGAACGCTTATTATCTGGCTTCGCTTACAGGCGAACATGGTGAGCATGCGCATTAAGAAAGGGTAGCTTATGTTTCAGAAACTTATTACTTATTCCATTCGCCACAAACTGGTGATTGGAGTACTCTCTATAGCTTTGACAATATGGGGTGTCTGGTCGCTTGTGCATCTGCCATTCGATTCTACCCCAGATATTACAGATAATCAGGTACAGGTCATCACGCAGGCTCCTTCGCTGGGAGCACAGGAGGTGGAACAGTATGTAACGACTCCTGTCGAGATGGCACTCGCCAATATTCCCCGCATCCAGGAACGCCGTAGCATTTCAAGAAGCGGACTCTCGGTCATCACGCTTGTCTTCGACGATGCCGCCGATATCTATTGGGCACGTTCGCAGGTGAGCCAGGTGGTGGAACAGTTGGAGAAAGAACTGCCAAAGAACACCGAAACCGAGATGGGACCTATTGCCACCGGATTGGGCGAAATCTACCACTATACCATTCGTGCCAAAGAGGGATACGAGCATAAATACTCGCTCACCCAGCTCCGAACCATACAGGACTGGATTGTGCGCAAACAGCTTTCCGGAACCCCTGGCGTTGCCGAAGTAAGCGGTTGGGGCGGCTATGTCAAGCAATATGAGGTGGCTATCAATACCGACCAGCTGAACGCCAGCGGGGTCTCAGTAAACGAGATGTTTGAAGCCTTGCAGCGCAACAATGCCAATACGGGTGGCAGCTACATCGAGCAGAATTCCAACCAGTATTATATTCGAGGCATCGGTGTGGTGAAGAATCTGGAGGATGTTGCCAACATCACGGTGAAGACGGTGGATGGAATACCTGTCAAGGTGGGCGATGTGGCAAAGGTTCAGCTGGGCCATGCTACCCGTTTCGGTGCCGTCACCCGCAATGGCGAAGGTGAGGTGGTGGCTGGTATCGCCATCATGCTCAAGGGCGAGAACTTCCAGGAAGTTAGCAAAAATGTAAAGGAACGAATCAATCAGATTCAGAAATCGCTTCCGGAAGGAGTAGTTATCGAACCGTTTATCGATCGAACCAACCTGGTGGACCGAGTAGAGGGCACCATCGCCCGCAACCTGATTGAAGGCGGACTTATCGTAATTTTCGTACTTGTTATCTTCCTAGGTAACTGGCGAGCCGGACTTGTTGTAGCAAGTGTCATCCCACTGAGTATGCTCTTTGCCTTTGGTATGATGAAGACCTTTGGCATCGACGGAAATCTGATGTCGCTGGGAGCCATCGACTTTGGTATGATAGTGGATTCTGCGGTCATCATTGTTGAAGCAGTGGTGACACATATCAATACCGGTCATTTCTCGCAGCCGGAAGTTCGTGCTGCTTATCTTGCTCAATGTCAGAATGGCGGGGCTGCAACTCCATTTGCCCTGACTCAGAAACAGATGGACGAGGAAGTTCATTTCTCTGCTTCCCGAATCCGTCAGAGTGCTGCGTTCGGTGAAATCATCATTATGATTGTATATATTCCGCTGATGACACTGGTAGGAATCGAAGGAAAGATGTTCCGTCCAATGGCACTTACGGTATTCTTTGCCATTCTGGGAGCCTTCATTCTCTCGCTTACCTATGTGCCGATGGCAAGTTCGCTGATGTTAAGTCGAAAGGTACATACCCGAAAAACATTCTCCGACCGCGTGATAGAAAAGTTGCAGGCATGGTACCGTCCGGTTCTTGACTGGGTCTTGGCACGTAACAAGGATGTCATCACTGGTGCTGTGGCTCTTTTCTGCGTCAGTGTCGTGGGCTTCAAATTTCTGGGAGGCGAATTCATCCCAAGTCTGGAAGAAGGTGACTTTGCCGTGGAGATGAGTATGTCGCAGGGAACTTCATTGTCGCAGATGGTGGAGAGTTGTACCAAGGCTGAAAAGCTACTCAAGAAGGAATATCCCGAGATCAAGCAGGTAGTAAGCCGTATAGGTAGTGCTGAGATTCCTACCGACCCGATGCCGGTAGAACGTGCCGACATCATGATTGCACTGAAACCGAAGGCTGAATGGACCTCTGCCAAGACTACTCCAGAACTGATGGAGAAGATGGAGGAAACCTTGAGTGCCATTCCTGGATTGGAAGCTGAGATTTCTCAACCCATTCAAATGCGCAACAATGAGCTGCTGACAGGTATCAAGCAGGATGTGGCTATCAAGATATTTGGTGATGATCTGGACGTGCTCACTCAGCAGGCAGGCAAGGTGAAGAAAATGATAGAAGATGTGCCGGGCGTGAGCGGTATCTTTGTTGAGGAAGTTGCCGGTTTGCCTCAGATCCAGGTAAAATACAACCATGAGAAGATGGCGGCCTATGGGGTCAGTGTGGATGATATCAGTGAGATATTGGAAACCACCTTTGCCGGAGCCGTGGCTGGTTCTCTCTACGACGGCGACAAGAAGTTTGATATCGTGCTGCGTATGGATCCTTCGCAACGCAACGTAGAGTCGCTTGAGCAATTGAGCATCCCTCTCAAGGATGGTACGAATATTCCGTTGTCCCAGGTGGCAGATATTGATTATTCACCAGCGCCGGCTCAGGTTTCTCATGAAGATGGTGCCCGCCGCATCTATGTTGGATTCAACGTGAAGGGCAGGGATGTGCAGAGTACCGTGGAGGATATCCAGGAGATTCTCGATGAAAAGCTGAAGTTGCCGGACGGATACTATTATAATTATGGTGGTGAATTTGAAAACCTGCAGAGTGCAACCAACCGTCTGATGGTTGTGATACCGATAGCGCTTGTCATTATCTTGCTGTTGCTCTATGCTACAGTGAAGAATGTCCGTGAGTCGCTCTTCGTCTTCTCTGCCATTCCGCTGGCTGCCATCGGAGGCGTCTGGGCTTTGTGGCTCAGAGGTATGCCTTTCAGCATCTCGGCAGGTGTCGGCTTCATAGCCCTCTTTGGTGTAGCGGTGCTCAATGGAATCGTACTTATCGGACAGATGAACCAGATGCAGCGTGGAGAAAAGACAGCTGACAAGCTGTCAGCATCCAGTGGTGTTACAGAATTGATTCATCATCGCATCATCGAGAGCTGTATGGTTCGCTTGCGTCCTGTCTTGATGACGGCACTTGTTGCCTCTATGGGTTTCCTGCCAATGGCACTTTCTCAGGGTGATGGAGCAGAGGTACAGCGCCCACTGGCTACGGTGGTGATAGGTGGTCTGATAACCAGTACGCTGCTCACCTTGCTGGTGTTGCCTGCTATCTACAAGACATTCACCAAGAAATAGGCAATTAAGAAGATAACATAAAACATTTAGGATGAACAAGAGAAAAAAGAAAACTATATTCGGGCTGGCAGCAGTTTTGATGCTGCTGGCCCCTTCAGAGGCAAAGGCTCAGCCTTTCGATGCCACCATTCCTGGCACGAAGATGACTTTGGAGCAGTGTTTCCAGTTGGCAGATAAGCAGAACCTGACGTTGCAGGCTGGAAGAAAATCGATAGAACGTGCCAAGGTAATGGAAGGAACGGCATGGGATGTGGACAAGACAGAGATTGCTTTCGGACAGAATCCGGCTTCAAGCGGCGATACCGATAATGCTCTTGCATTTTCACAGGGCATCGAATTTCCAACGGTTTATACCGCCCGCCGTGGTCAGCTTAAGGCAGAAACTCAGGCAGAGAAAAGTCGCCTGGGCGTAACTAATCAGCAGATTAAGCTTAAGATTGCTTCTGCTTATTATGCGATGCTCTATCAGACTCACCGTCTGAGCATCCTTCAGCGACAGGATTCTATCCTCGACCGTTATTGCGATGTAGCCGAGAAGCGTTACAAGGCAGGAGAAGCCAGACAGCTGGAGTTCCTTACCGCCGAGCGCTTGCGTAATGAAAACCATTTAGAGATGGTAAACGTGAAGAGTGAGGCAGAGAACAAGCAGTTGGAACTGATGGCATTATTGAATACCGATCAGCCTGTTTTGCCTGCCGAATCTCTTCTCATTGCACTGGAATCTCCTGTCAGCGGAACCTTCAACTATCAGCAGACTGCTGATGCGCAGTATCAGCAAGACCGTCTGAAGGCACTCGATAAGGAGGTGAAGTGCGCCAAGACAGGTTATGCGCCATCTCTTTCGCTTACGCTTCGCACCCAGGCTCTCATTTCCAGTTGGGATCCTTACCACATCGACCGTCAGCGATTTACCAAGGGTAACTTCTTCGGCTTTGAGATTGGAGTAGGTGTGCCTCTCTTCTATGGTGCTGCCAAGGCAAAGGTGAAGGCTGCCAAGAAGAATCGTGAGGTAGCAGAACTGGAGATGCAGCAGGAGCGGAGAGAAAAGGAACGTGATTATCGCCTAGGCTACAACCGTTTCCAGAATGCAGCCAAGCGCATGGCTTATTATAACGGCGAGAACATTTCCAAGGCAAAAGAAATCGTTCGCCTCAGTACTGCCGAGTATGAAAGTGGCGAGATCAGCTATGTGGAGTATGCCAATGCCTTGCAGGAGGCGATAGATATGGGTATGAAGCATGCCGATGTCATCAATGAATATAATGAGGCAGCCTTGGCTTTGCTGGGGCTTTCGAATAATCTGTAAGAAACAAAAAAAAGAGGGTGTGTCATAAGCCACATCCCATACGCCCTGAAAGGGCAGAAGCTTTTAGCCCAGGGCAGCGCCCTGGGTTTTAGAATAAATACAACAAAGTCGCCCTGAAAGGGCAAAAGCATTCAATTTCAGAGCTTTTTGTCCTTTCAGGGCGTATTGGGTAATTTCAACCGTACAGGTCGAATCTTTTCTATACTAATTTAGAACACTCTTCCGAAGATAATCTTGATGAAAGTCTTGCCTAAGATTCTGGCGTCAAACCACCATGAACGATGCTCCAGGTAGTAAAGGTCCATATCCAGGCGGCGCAACATCTTCTCCATCGTATCTGTGTATCCGTTATAGAGGGTTGCGTAGGAAGTAACACCAGGGCGAATCTGATACAGATTCTTATATCTAGGGTCACGCTCCATAATCTGGTCTATGTAGAACTTTCGTTCGGGTCTAGGACCAATAAACGACATGTCACCACAAATCACGTTCCAGAGTTGAGGAAATTCATCCAGATGATGTTTTCTCAGAAACTTGCCTATACGTGTAAGTCGCTTATCTTTTTTATGGGAACAGAGCTGAGGACCATTCTTTTCTGCATCCATCGTCATGCTTCTGAATTTATAGATGTTGAAGGGGCGCCCAAACCGTCCGATTCGTTCCTGCTTGAAAATAGCTGGTCCACCATCTTCACATCTTACCATTATATATATTAGAAGCATGAGAGGCGAAACGAGCAGTAGGCTGATTGTTGCTAACAGAAAGTCGCCAGCTCGCTTGACGTTTCGCTCCATAGCACTCATTCCATCTGCTATGACTTTTGTCTTAACAATACTATTTCTCATATAGAGTTATTCCATTTACTATATAAAACGTAAAGTTGTGCGATATATTACATTTTGCTATCCTTTTCTTTTAACAAAGCAGTAACTATCCTGTTTTCGCTTCATTAGCTTCAGAACGTATGTTGGCAAAAACAAAAAAGCAAAGTAGAAGCAAGCCTTCATCCATCCATACCCCAGAATCCTACGATAAACAGCTATATTGTATTTTGCAAGTGATATCTTGCTGCTGGATATGGAATGCTTGTGGCGGCAATATACAGCCAGCGGCTGGTTGGGGTAGGAATAACACACCTTGCAATCTTTCAGGATTTGCAGGAAGAGAGCCCAATCCTGTCGCTTACGTAAAGTGGGCATATAGTATTTTCTGCCCAGCAGTTGGGTATCATAGATAGCTGTGAGGCAACCTATTTTATTATCCCGCTTCATCATGGAGAAGGTGATTTTAGGCGGTGCGATATTGATGCCTACAGATTTTTGTTCGTTCAAATTGAAGATGATGTATGAGGCACAGGATAGAGCACACTGTTTCTGGTTCATGAATGCGATTTGTTTTTCCAGTTTATCCGGTGTCCACCGGTCGTCACTATCACAGAAAGCGATGTATCTTCCCCTGGCACGTTCTATGCTCTTGTTCCGGGCGTATCCTGCTCCATGGTTGTGGTCAAGATAGAGCACATCCACCCGGCTATCCCTTTCCTCTATCTTGTGCAGAATATCCAGAGTTACCAGATCCGTGGAACCGTCATCTGTAATCAGCAATTCCAGGTCAAGATAGGTTTGGTCAAGAATACTACTGATGCTGTCGGCAAGATATTTGCCGGCATTATAAGTGGGCATGATAACTGATACTAACCTGTTCCTATCCATTCTCTTTTATCTTTTTATATTATAACGAACAAAACTGCTTAATATTGTAAAAGAAGCAAGATGCTTTTACAGAGGTCTTACGTAATCTTCTAGAAACAATTTGTAAGCAGTTGCAACAATGCGACTTAGGTAGAATAGCAAATTATATTTTTTTATATGTGAGAAATACTCTTTTGTATAGAAATAGAAGAGTTTGATCTCCATTTTCTGCTTTTTGCGCCTATTCTCCTTGCTTCTTGAGGATGAGTCGTCTCTCTTGCGAATATAGTAAATGGCGGATGGAGGTGTAACGTTTATTTGTTTGATACCTGCCGATACCATAAACATAAAGAAGGAATCTTCGCCATGAGATAAATTCGTTCTAAAGCGAATATCACCAATCAATGGGCGGGGAATAAGCTTACAGCAAGCACTAGACAGCAGGCTGCGATGACGGAAAACATTCTTTTTCTTCCCTACATCATATCGCTGATAAGCCGAAGAGAGATAATAATCTGCCACATATTCAACTTGTCCTCTGAAAGCAATCATATTGGCAACAGTGATTCCATTGTCGCAACTGTTTTTGCTTAATTGTTCCAGATAGTTTGGACTTACAAGATCATCATCGTCAATGAAAGTAAGGAATTTACCTTTTGCAAAATCTATGCCTAGATTTCGAGCAAACGAAACACCTTTGTGCTCACTATAAATCAAATGAACCTTCATCTTATAATTTTTCAGATACTCCTTTATATTGGCATAATAAGGTTCTTTGTCTCCATTCAAAACGAGCCAAACCTCATACGCATCCTTGCCTAAAGTTTGCTGCTCCAGGCTATCTAAACACATCCTGAGTAATTCTCCAGGAGCGTAAGTTGGTATGATGATACTTATTTCTGGTGTCATAAACTATTTAATTCTCATTACACTTAGCATATTCTACTTTGATACCGCCAATTTCTGCTGCAATTTGTGAATAGGAAGATGCCACGCTACCCAATATTTTTTTAGTCTTACTTAGACAGAATAAATCCACTACAGCGAATTTCATACCTTCGAGAGAGTCTCTGCTGGTATCATCCATTAATGTAATGACTCTTCCCGGGAATTTATCTTGAAGCTTTTTTTTTACCTTCTCATCATCACTGGCCACATAAAACTTCACAGTATCATCTTTTTCTATTTCAAGTTGCATAAGATGGACAAAAACATCTATTGGTGAAGATTTGATAGAAGCTATGTTGTCTGTTCTTCTGATATGAACACCAATCATATTTTCCGAGAAAGTCGAGGTTATTTGATCAATCCGCAAATGAAGATCTCTTTTCGGAACGAATATGTTCTGTATTTGATAATCCGTACACATAGGATAGCAAGAAATCAAGAGTAGGTTGCCCTTATAATTACTTTTCAACTTCTGATAGATATCTCCTTCTCTATAGATGCTATGATTGAAAACTACCTGCTCATAACCCAACCGAAGGAACCATTTTCTCAAGAAATAATCCTTGGTTCCGTTGATATGGTATAACCATTGCGTATTCTCTATCAGATGCACTTTTTCTATATGAATAGGTTCGAATAAGTCGGCAAAGTTTGCCTTGAGTCCTTTACTGTTGTTCCAATAGATGGATAGCGAACAGTTATAGTGCTTTGCTATCGCAATGGTAGTTGCTATAGCTCTCAGTCGATTGCAAAGTCCTCCTGTCGGGATTATTTTTATTTCCATTTTATTCCGCTTTTATTTCATTTTTTATAGCATCTAGAAAACCGTGGCCATATAATGAGTCTGGTTCCACATAGTTTCCTTCCCCCCATTCGTTCCAAGAACGCAAGAATAGAATTTTCTTATCTTCCGGTTTATTTCTAATAATTTGAAGTGCCCCTCTGATATGCTCCTCAAAATTCTGCGGGGTAGCGTTTATATATATACCTTCATGCTTGCCTGCTCTTGGAGTTCTGTCCCATTGTGGAAAGAGAGTAGGGAATACATTGTTCCATTGGTCTTCTGGCATATAGAAATGCTTCATCACTTTCGGATAATCATATTTCAACGGAGGCAGAAAGGAAAACTTCTTTTGTAATGCTCTTCGAATGATGCGACAATATTTTCCTTGATACTCCATTTCTGCACGGTTTTTTCCCATTGGATTAATGCCATCAAATCCTATTTTGATAAAGCTTTCATAAACCTCAGAAGCACTGTCCAGATTAGGAACCACTCTGCTCAATGTGCCATCTTCATTGCGCTTTACGGTGGTTGTGGCTGAGCACATAGCAACGAAGTATATACCTTTCAATCCGCTTTCTTTGGCTAAGTCACGCCAGAGTTGTATAAAATGTGTTATATCTTTAAAGTGGTAAGGGTCGAATATCAAGAATAGAGGCTTTCCATCTACAGTCATATAGCGATGGTCTCTGAATGCTTTTAGAACATAATTAAAGTGAGCAATATAATCATCGTCTCCAGGATATTTCTGTTCGCAGATCATCTGGTTGCCACCTTTGTTCTTCCAGGTGTTGGTTTTCCAATCATGATTGGCCCATGCGAGACAAAACGGGAAGTTTGGTTTGCCGGAATTTAGTACCTCATCGAAAGGACGCTGCAACAGGCGCTTTCCGTTACCCATCCAGTAATGCCAGTAGCAGAAACCTTCTATACCTGCTTCGCGGGCCAACTGAGCCTGCTGTTCGCGAGTCTCTGGCAGGCGGAGGTCATAGAAGCCTAAATCAGCCGGTATTCTAGGCTGATAGTGCCCATGAAATACCGGACGAGCTTTGGCAACATTCGTCCATTCTGTGAACCCCGGTCCCCATACCTTGTCGTTTTCGGGTATTGGGTAAAACTGTGGCAGATAAAATGCTATAACTCTTGCTTTCATTGTATTTCTTTATTTAAAATCTCACGATATCACCTAATCCATAATGAGGTAAAGCGAGATACATTTGGAATATCGATAATAACACCAGGATTGTAATTCCCATCCATTTCTGTTTGAATGTATATACGATTCCTGAAAATAAGAAAATGTTAACAATACAGTATAACTGACTGATTCTCAAAGCTAGAACTGGGAGAAAAGCCAAACTTGTATGCAAGAACAGACCTAGTGCCACTATTTTAATTACAACATTATAGTTTTCATTGAAGGCGGTGATTGTCTTTCGAAAATATAATGTGTAGTAAAACAGCATCACGGAGACAAGGTGTACAGGATCAAAGACATTTATGTTTACTGTCATTTTTCCTTTTTCCATTGCCTGCTGGTAGATGGCTAGTTTGTTGCCGATAAGTGGAATATCAGTATTCAGCAGCATACTGATACCACCGAAATATATGAGATAGCTTAGAGGGATGAGTAACGCTATCATTATATTTTCTTTGCGGTTGAAATCTTTATTGCCAAACATGAGTGTTGGTAGCAGAGCTAAGGAGGAATAGTGGAAGAATGAACCAACTATAATTAGCAGCAAAGCTTTTCTTTTTTCTTTTTTAGCAATGTAGTACACAGCCAACAAGAATAAAGCAGACACAACTCCAGCTCTGATTTGTGTCATTTCATGCAATACAAAGTAGAAACTTATATATAACATCAACGGCACGAAAATGCATTGCAAGTTTTTTTTGAATGCATATAGCTTGATAGTGACACCCAGTAATGCATAAACTAAAAACAAAAGATGCACATTATCTGTAAATACATTTAGAATAGCAGATATGAGAGTAAACGATGGTTCTACCATACCCATCTCAGAACTCTGATAATAATGCTGGAAAGAATACTCGTAATTTTCAGAATCAGGATCCAGACCTATTTCGCGTAATCCTGCTATGAGAACCATAACGAATCCCATCAAGATATATAGAAAAAATCTATATCGCTTGATGTAATCTTCCAGATAACAAAGTATAATCGTTATCAAAAGTACTGATAGTAAAATGTATCCCATAATTTATTGTTTCCTTTATAATACTGTTTGCCTTTTATTCACTACCTTATGAATCAGTGAATGCAATAATTTTCGTTCGGCTTCCGAAAAGCCCCATACGTATATCAATATTGACATTACCATAACTGAAGAGATCACGATTAGCCCAAATCTTTGAAAACCTGCTATCGGTAACTGCAGCAAGAACAGTTCCAACATACTCGTTATGCCCAGTATGAAGAAGGCAGGAAGTATCAGATGTTTATAATAACTTCTCAGCTTCAGTTCTGGAATAGCTTTTCTCAGCATCACCAATCTTATATTATGAGCTATCAGACACAAGACTATCATAACGATAAAGATAGTATAAGAAGGACAGTCTAGTATAAACAGCCCCCAACAAACAGGAATGTTCATAATGGTAAAACTTTCTACATATAAACTATACTTTCTGATTTTTCCTGTAGCTTGTATAATGATAGTAATCGGATTATGTAAAGTCAAAACAATCGTATATATAATATAGAGTCTGCAAAAGAGTATGATTTCAGGTGTGCTGTATCCTAACCAGAATTGCAGTACATATTCCGTTTCCAACATCAAAGGCATTGCAACCAAACACAGCAAATACAAAATTGCCTTATTGGCAGAAAAATAAAGTTGCTGTATATATGGCATATCATGGCATGAATAGGATTTGATTAATGTAGGACGGAATGCAACAACTATACTATTGCTCAACGTGTTGATGGCATTATATAATTGGTTGCCAATACAAAATGCAGCATTTACCAGTGGACCAAAGAAGATATTGAGCAAAATGATACTTCCCTGAGTCATGCCCATTCCAGACAAAGCACCATAAAATGTCCATCCAGAGAATGATATCAATTCTTTGTATAGCTCCTTGTCTATTCCTTTTGTCGTATATCTGCATTCGATGTATTTGCGAGAAGCAATCAGCATATAAACAACCATCATTAAGCCAGATTCCATCATCATGGCGCCACTATATAAAATAAGATGATCGAAACCAAACATACAGATTAAAGCAGCAATCAACAATTTTATGAAACAATCTACAGAAGATACGAGTGCATATACTCCCATATCTTCATTAGAAAAGATTGCTCCTATATATGGTATCTGAAGCAAGGTAAAAATAAAAGAAAATATAGAAAACTGGAATACCCAACTTGCAGCCGACAGTCTATCAGCAGGGATTGTCATCTGTGTGGAAACAAACCAATTCCCTACAAGCTCAAGAACTAGGATTGTGATAATCGAAAACACAATAACTAAATTCACACTGGCAGAGAATATTCTGGTTAGCTTTTCCTTCTCACCCAAGCCTATTGCGTAAGAATAGAATCGCTGCGTAGCCATCGCTAGAACACTGCTGATACAGGTGCCAGTAGTAACCACACCTGCCACAGCATTGTATATGCCATAATCCTCTGTACCAAGACCTTTCAGAACCCAGCGCACAGTATAGAGATTGACAATGGTAATAATGAGCATTCTGGCAAATAGCACCAAAGTATTGGTGGCTATTCGCTTCGAATGGTTACTATGATTCAGTTCATTCATATTCCTCATTATTATTATTTCTACTCTCTAAAAATCATTTTTCTAATTGAATATACAGTCACGACGATAAAAGCCAGAAAAGTCATTCCGAGAACAAACAGCATTCTCTTAGGTCCTGCCGGCTTTAATGGCACGGATGCACTCTGCAGGGTCGTAAAGGCTGGAGTTTGCATCAGAAGTTTCGCCTGAGCCTGCTGCACCTGAGCCTGAAGACTCGTGTATGTGTTGTAAAGCAACTGCATCTCATTCTCCATATCGTTGGCTTTCAGGCGGTAACTTTCCAATACCACATCCTGATTGGCATCAGAATAACTGCCATACTGCTGTCTGATGCGCTCATATTTTGACTTGGCATCACTGCTCAACTTCTTGTAGTACTCTAAGTCTTTCTTCGCTTTCTTGGTACGATAGGAAGTGATGAAATCCTGAAGCTTAGCCTGAACCGTATCAGCAAGGGTTGCACATATCAGAGGATCCTGATCTTCTACGGTGATGGAAATCACATAGTTCTTCTTATCAATATTACATTTGATGTTTTTGCTCATAAGTCGGGCTATCTGATCCTGACGTCGGGTAAGTTGGAATGGATTAGCTTTTCCGTTTTTACTTACGGGTGTAGAATCAGGTGTATCAAACAGCTGTTTTACGGAATTATACGCTTTAGACCACCAAGGTGTCTGTCGCTTGGTGGCAAGATAATCATAATAGGTAGTATTGATACTTCCATCCTTAGATTTCACCTTGACATCAAACATACCGACCATAAAGTCGTTGGATTCTATCAGCTCAGGGTAGAGTTCCGGGAAGATGGCATCTCCGTTTGCAGAGTTTCCTCCTATATCGAAGCCGAATGAAGAGGCAATATCACCTAATGAACTCGAACTGAAGCTTGATATTTCCGGAGCCAATTTTGCTGTACTTGAATAATACCTTG
Source organism: Prevotella sp. (assembly GCA_022741625.1). Taxonomy (GTDB): domain Bacteria; phylum Bacteroidota; class Bacteroidia; order Bacteroidales; family Bacteroidaceae; genus Prevotella. Next base: position 17,419 of record JAIINY010000018.1, read on the forward strand.
GCACGCAGAGGATGAGCAGGCAAGAGAGTACGAAGGTGACAGGAAGAGCTATCAGATACTGTTTCTTATGCTTCTTCATCTCCTTGGCTATTGCCAACACATCTATTTGTTTGAGATGTTCTTCTTTATTTTCCATTGTTTATCTTGTTTACAAAAACCTTACTAATCTAATTCTTATATTATATAATGTAACGTACGTATTGTTGAATTATTGTATTTTGGCGAATTTTATCTTTCCATTCCAGGTTTATAGCCCGACTTTTCGTAAGGAATGTTAAAGTAACTGCAAAAACTACAATAAAATGAGTGTTTATTCAGTTTTATAGATAAAACATTGATATGAAGAAAGTTTTCTGTTTAGTTTCGCTTTGCTTCCTCACCGTAGCGTGTCCGCAATCAGTGAAGGCGCAATATTGTTGGCAGGAAGATACGGAACCTACAAAATTAAGACTCGATAGTGCCCTGGAATACCGAATAGATATGCAGGCTACTTTTTCAAAGGGCAAAACTCCTCTTTGGCTCAATGCCAATCGGTATGGTTTAAGTTCTCTGAAAGAGGCGAATGCCTATCTGAGAGGTAGTTTGATACGACCTCTATCCACAGATAATCAGCGCAGATGGGGAGTAGGTTATGGTGTAGATCTGGTATTGCCCACTCATTTTACCAGCAGGTTTATTGTGCAGCAGGCTTTTGCAGAAGTAAGATGGCTGCATGGAGTGCTCAGTGTGGGAGCTAAGGAATATCCGATGGAATTGAAGAACCAGACGCTTTCCAGTGGTAGCCAGACGCTGGGCATTAACGCTCGACCTGTACCGCAGGTAAGATTAGCCTTGCCGGAATATTGGACGCTACCTATTTTTAATCATTGGGTTCAACTCAAGGGACATATAGCTTTTGGAAAATTTACTGATGAAAACTGGCAGCACGATTTCACCCAGCGCAAATCCAAGTATTCGGAAGGTGTGCTCTATCATAGCAAGGCTGGCTATCTGCGAATTGGAAACGATGCCGCATTCTGCCCTTTGAGTGTAGAATTGGGCTTGGAAATGGCTGCACAGTTTGGTGGCAAGCCATACACCTATGATGGAAACGGCGGACTCAAATGCAAGGCTACAGAAGGGGGATTAAAGGGAATGTGGCATGCTTTTATTCCTGGCGGACATGATGATGGTGAAGGTCAGTATGCCAATATCGCCGGCAATCAGTTGGGCTCTTGGCTCATGCGCATCAACTATAATGCTGATACCTGGAAGTTGGGCATTTATGCAGATCATTTCTTCGAGGATGACAGTCAGATGTTTATGCTTGATTATAATGGATATGGCGAAGGAAAGGAGTGGCAGAGCAAGAAAAGCCATCGTTACTTTATGTATTCCCTCCAGGACATGATGTTGGGTGCGGAACTGAATATCAAATATGGCAGATGGATTCGTAATATTGTGTTGGAGTATATCCATACCAAATATCAGAGTGGACCATATAACCATGATCATACAGTGAATATTCCTGATCATTTGGCTGGAATGGACAATTATTACAATCATAGTAACTATACCGGCTGGCAGCATTGGGGACAGGTAATGGGTAATCCGCTCTATCGTTCGCCAATCTATAATACAGATGGAAAGATTGAGGTGAAGGATAACCGTTTCATCGCCTATCACCTGGGATTCGATGGTCAGCCTTCCGATAAATTCGGCTATCGTGTACTCGCCTCCTATCAGAAGGGATGGGGAACCTATGTCCTGCCATTTACCAAGAAGCATCATAATGTAAGCTTCATGGCAGAAGGCAGCTACCACTTCTTGAGAATATATACGGTAAAGGCAGCTTACGGAATGGATTTCGGCAGTACAGAGATGCTGGGACACAATAGGGGATTCCAGATTACCCTGACAAGACAAGGTATCGTCAAGTTCTAACTTTATGAAAGAGAAAAGATAATGAAAAGAATAATATATTTGATAGCAGCTATCAGTATGGTACTGAGTTCCTGTACCATCGAGACGAGCGATAATGGAGATTTTGATGGATTCTGGCATCTGGAACGGGTAGATACGTTGGCTACGGGCAACTATCTCGACCTTTCCAAGGAACGAGTATTCTGGGGAGTGCAGCATAAGCTGATATCTTGTGCCAGTATTACCCCCACGAATATGTACAGCTTCCGTGGCTATTATTTCCGATTCGAACAGACTGGTGACAGTCTGATCCTGCATTCGCCTTATAAGAACAACTGGCATCAGGATCATGGAGAAAATGGTGGAGATATTCCTGCAACTGTTGTGAATGACAGCATCAGAAGCTACGGCATCAACAATCTGCGAGAAGCTTTCTACAAAGAGAAGCTCAAGGGCGATAAAATGATGCTCCGCTCTAAGATGTTGAGGCTATACTTCACTAAATTCTAAAAAACAATTCGTAATTCAATTCTCCTTTCACACCCATTAATACTTCCTGATTATCAGAAGCTTAATGGTGAAAGGAGTTTTGTCTAATGATACGAGAAAGTAAAAGACGAAATGAGTTGGTGCACAGCAGTTGGTTTCCGCTCGCACAACACGTGTTGTGCGAGCGCATATCAGCTGTTATGCAAGCGCACAACAGCTGTTGTGCGGCTGAAAACATTAACTTCCCCAGGGCAGACGCATTAAATATTTTATTCGTTAACATCTGTGTTATACTGTTATAACTTATTGAATATTAACATTATATATTTGTATATATGAAATATTT
>JAIINY010000019.1:0-20109 GCA_022741625.1 Prevotella sp.
GCAATCATCGTGGATTGCAGGTCGTTACTTTATGCATCAGCACCGCCATGGTACTTGTGTTGTTGGGATTGGTCATCTTTTCTGTATTGATGGGAAGAAACCTCTCTTCCTATGTCAAGGAGAACCTGGTGGTACAGGTGATGCTGGAGCAAGATGTTACCAATCCTGAGGGCTTGCAGATGTGTAAGCGCCTGAAGGCACGTCCTTACGTGAAAGGTCTGACCTATATCTCCAAGGAACAGGCTTTGCAGGAGGCTACCCACGATCTGGGTACCAATCCTAGCGAATTTGCCGGTGTGAATCCTTTCCAGCCATCTATCGAAATCACGACACAGGCGGATTATGCCAACAATGATTCCCTGAAGTGGATAGCCAAGGAACTGAAAAGCTATTCGCGCGTGACGGAAGTAAGTTATCAGCACGACCTGATAGAACAGGTGAACAATTCGCTCACCAAGATAAGCATCGGCCTTCTTATCGTAGCTGCTCTGCTTACCTTTATCTCGTTCTCGCTTATTAACAATACGGTGAGACTGGGCATCTATGCCCGCCGATTCTCCATCCATACCATGAAGCTGGTGGGTGCATCCTGGGGCTTCATCCGCAAGCCTTTCATCAAGAGGGCTGTATTGGTGGGTGTGATTGCGGCTTTGCTTGCCGATGGCTTCCTCGGTGGATGCCTCTATGCCTGGTCACTTCACGAGCCGGAACTGGTCAATGTGCTCGGCTGGCAGGAGCTTGCCATCACAGGCGGTTCGGTCTTCCTCTTCGGTATCATCATCACAGCTCTCTGTGCCAACATCTCGGTGAACAAGTTCCTCAGGATGAAGGCGGGAGACCTGTACAAGATTTGATCAGGAGTAAACTTCTGTAAAGTAAACATTAAACATTACACATTAAACATTATATATAATGGATAAGAAGAATTTAGCATTTGACAAGATGAACTTCATCTTGTTGGCAATTGGTATGGCAATTGTCATCATCGGTTTCCTCCTGATGAGCGGCGCTGGCTCTAACGAGCACTCTTTCGATGCTGATATTTTCAGTACTCGCCGTATTGTAGTGGCACCAACCGTTACCCTGATTGGTTTCCTCTCTATCATCTATGCGGTTATTCGCAAGCCGAAAGACAATTAAGAGTTTATAGTTAATATACATATTTAAATTAGATGGATTTTATTCAGACTATCATTATCTCTATCGTAGAGGGATTGACCGAGTTCTTGCCAGTGTCTAGTACAGGTCACATGATTATTGCCGAAAACTTGTTGGGTGTAGATATCCAGGATAAGTTTGTCAACGCCTTCACTGTCATCATCCAGTTTGGTGCCATTCTTTCTGTCATCTGCCTGTATTGGAAGAGGTTCTTCTATCCGGATGCAGTGAAGACAGGAGAGAAGACCTATTGGAAGGCGATGTTCGATTTCTATGCCCGTTTGGTGGTAGGTACTGTGCCTGCCGTGGTATTGGGTCTTGCCTTCAATGATTTCATCGAGTCAAATCTGGGAAATGTGCAGCTGGTAGGTTGGATGCTTGTCATTGGTGGTGTGTTCATGCTCTTCTGCGATAAGATTTTCAATAAAGGCAGCGAGCAGACCAAGCTTACTTACAAGCGTGCCCTGACCATCGGTTTCATCCAGTGTATTGCGATGATTCCGGGTGTGTCTCGTTCCATGTCAACCATTGTGGGAGGTATGTCTCAGCGACTCACCCGCAAGGCGGCTGCCGAGTTCTCATTCTTTCTGGCTGTGCCTACTATGTTTGGTGCCACCTGCCTGGAGGTTTATAAGCTGATTAGCCATGGTGGCGGTTCGTTGCTCACTCAGGGCAACAACTTGGTTACCTTACTCTTGGGTTCAGTGGTAGCATTTGTCGTTGCCATTCTCGCCATCAAGTTTTTCATCAATTATGTTACCAAGTACGGTTTCGCAGCTTTCGGCTGGTATCGTATTGTTATCGGACTCATCATCATCATCTGCGGCCTTTGCGGTGTAGATATGCAGATGGTTGACTAAAATAAGAATATGGATTTTAGAAAAGGAGAAATTATAGCCATCGACAAGCCTTATCGCATGTCGAGCTTTGGAGCATTGGCACACGTTCGCTATCTGCTCAGCAAGAAACTCGGCTTCAAGGTGAAGATAGGACATGCCGGTACGCTCGATCCCCTTGCTACGGGTGTGTTGGTGCTCTGCACGGGTAAATGTACCAAGCAGATTGAGCAATTACAGACACATACCAAGGAATATACCGCAACGCTTCAGTTGGGTGCTACCACGGCAAGCTACGACAAGGAGCATAGTGTAAACCATACTTTCCCAACCAAGCACATCACCCGTGAGCTGGTAGAGGAGGTATTGAAGCAGTTTGTTGGCGAGATTCAGCAGGTCCCACCTACCTATAGTGCCGTGAAGGTGAATGGTGACCGCTCTTATGCCCTGCGCAGAGCAGGCGAGGAGGTGCAGCTGAAGCCTAAGACCGTGCGTGTGGATGAAATCGAACTCACCGATTACAACGATGAGGAGAAGACGGCAAGCATCCGAGTAGTTTGCGGTAAGGGTACTTACATCCGGTCTCTGGCACGCGACATCGGTCGTGCCCTGGATAGCGGTGCCTTCCTGACAGCCCTCCGCCGTACCAAGGCAGGAAGCTTCTCGGTAGAGAACTGCATCGACTTTGACCATTTCCAGGAATGGCTCGATGCACAGGAGATAGAAGACAGCCTTGCCAATAACTAGGCTCGAATTTCGAAAAATGACATTAATAGTAAATCATCTTAAGAAAGGAGATATAATATCACATGAAACTATCACAATTCAACTTTAAGTTGCCAGCTGCTCAGGTGGCACTTTATCCACATAAGGCTAAGCGTGTGGTCAAGACTGCTAGTGGTGAACGTACATTCGAGATTACCCGTCGTGACGAGTCTCGACTGATGGTGCTCCACAAGAAGTCTGAAACCATTGAGATGTATAAGAAGGATGAGAATGGCAAGGATATGGTGGATGCTGAAGGCAATCCAGTATTCCTGCAGTTCAAGGATATCGTCAACTACTTCGAAGAGGGTGATACCTTCATCTTCAATGATACCAAGGTATTCCCTGCGCGCCTTTATGGTACCAAGGAGAAGACTGATGCCAAGATTGAGGTGTTCCTGCTCCGTGAGCTGAATGCCGAGATGCGTCTTTGGGATGTGCTGGTAGAGCCTGCGCGCAAGATCCGTATCGGCAACAAGCTGTTCTTTGATGATGTCAACGAGATGGTAGCTGAGGTAATCGATAATACCACAAGCCGTGGCCGTACCCTCCGTTTCCTCTATGATGAGGATGGCAATCACGATGTCTTCAAGCGTTCGCTCTTTGCATTGGGTGAGGCTCCGCTTCCTCGCTATATCATCGATGCCCGTGAGGATCATCACGCTACAGAGGATGATATGGACGACTTCCAGTGTGTATTCGCAGAGAAGGAGGGTGCCGTTACTGCTCCTGCTACAGGTCTTCATTTCTCTCGCGAGTTGATGAAGCGATTGGAAATCAATGGCATCAACGAGGCTTACATCACCCTGCATTGCGGATTGGGCAACTTCCACGAGATTGAGGTTGAGGACCTTACCAAACACAAGATGGATTCTGAGCAGATGATTATCTCTAAGGAAGCTTGCGAACTGGTGAATAAGACCAAGCTGGAAGGTCATCGCGTATGCGCCATCGGCACCAGCGTGATGAAGGCTACAGAAACTGCTGTAGGTACAGACGGAATGATGAAGGAGTTTGATGGATGGACCAATAAGTTCATCTTCCCTCCATACGATTTCGGATTGGCTGACTGTGCTGTAGCCAACTTCTATCATCCAGAGTCAACCTTGATGATGTGTACCGCTGCCTTTGGTGGTTACGACCTGGTGTATGAGGCATACAAGAAGGCTGTGAAGAATGGTTATATGTTTGGTTGCTATGGTGACTCACTGTTGATACTTCCAGACTAAATGGTGGAATAAACAGTTTTCGTACATATAGAAGTAATTGATATTCAGTAGATAAGCAGAGTTATCCACAGTTTTCATAAAAGTGTGAATAAGTATGTATAAAGTATATTTAAGCCTTGGCACGAATCTGGGCAACCGGAAGCGTAATATTCGTGAGGCTATCGATAAAATAGGAGAGCAGATTGGCGTGGTAGAGCGCCAGTCTGCTCTTTACGAAACCAAGCCTTGGGGCTATTCTTCACCCAATGACTTCATCAATTCCTGCGTGATGGTTCTCACCGCCATGGCCCCTCGCCAGGTGTTGGAGGCTACCCAGCGGATAGAGCAGGAGATGGGCAGAACCCTGAAGTCTGTAAATGGGGAATATCACGACCGCATCATCGATATCGATATTCTGATGATAGATGATCTGGTCATTGATGAGCCCGATTTCAAGATTCCTCATCCTTTGATGGAAGAACGCGACTTTGTGATGACACCACTGAAGGAAATACTAAAATAGAGATTTAAAAAAAGAAATTATGCAGTTGTTCGAAAGTTATCAGTTCTTTTCCTGGGCAGTTATGGCATTGGTCCTACTAGCCCTTTTGATATTTTATATAATTAGCTTGCGCTTAACTGTGAAGAGACAGGTTCGTATCATCAAGTCTCTGCGTCAGCAATTGCAGAATCTTTTAGATCCTTCGGCTTCGATTGATGCCGTTCGTACAGATCATCTCTTTTCCGAAGTACAGGGTAAGAATTTGGGCGATGAGGCACTTGACGCATTGAGTACGGAGCAGGAATTATTTGTCAATGCAACATTATATATGAAGGAGAAAACTCCTTTTACCAATCCTGATTTTCGTATAGATGATTTGGCAAAGGCTTTGTGTACTAATCGTACTACCTTGGCAAATTGTATCAGAAAATATACTTTCAATGATATGACCTTATTGCAGTTTATCAATCGTTATCGTCTGAATTATGCCGTTCAGTTATTGTCTTCCCCAGATAATAAGCTAAATATTTCGCAGATTGCAGAAGCTGCGGGCTTTCGTTCTCGCAGCGTCTTCAACCGGCAGTTTTTCTTGCTGTTTCATTGTTCACCTTCTGAATTTCGAGAGAATCCTCTTAACCAGGCAGAGGGTGAGATGCCTTCTGACTTGGCAAATACACTTGAAAAATAGGCCAGTGAAGAGAATCCTGCCATGTAAGCTACGTCAATGAGCTTTTGTTTGGGATCATTTGCCATGATTCTCTTGGCTTCTTCTATTCGCAGGCTCGAAATCCAGGAACTGAAACTCATGCCATATTCTTCCTTGATAAAGGTTGATAGATATGTTTTGTTGGTGTGTAGTCGGCTTGCCAGTTCTTCTATGGTGAATTGTTCTTGCGTATAAGCCTTTTCTTTCAACCACAATGCCAATCTTGGGCGCAATATATTCCTGAAGTCTTCTTTCCTTTTGTTTTTATAGCTGTTGCCGGCAGCTATGGCGTTTTCTTCCTTTTTTGTATCAAGAGCACTTAGGCACTTGTTTTCATCTGTATGGATCCCCCCCCTCGCTAGCCAATTGTAGATTTCCGTATTCTCTGGCATGGTTTATAAAGTTGATGGTGATATAGAAATTCACTGCTACAATATAAAACTGCAAGAGCCAGTTGATGATTGCTCCTGATGTGATGGAAATAACTGCAAAGGCAAACAGAATATAGAGCAGCCAATGAGTGATGTTCAGCCATTTCAGAAAATGTCTTTTGTCGCTGGAGAAATAGTTGGCCAGTTCTACGTTGTACTGAAGATAGGTTCTATGGAAATAGAACACATGTTGGAACCATAGTTCCACAATGCCTAACAGGGCGATGGTCTGCAGTATGGGTCTGTACTCTTGTAATGCGTCGAGCATAGCAAAAAGGGCAAAGCAGGATGTTGCGCCAAACTTGATTGCTGTGATTTTGCAGCGTCGCTTGGAAATGTATTGATGGTTTATCAGATTACTGAAGGAAAAGGAGAAGCAGATGCCGACGAGATAGAATAGGATGGTATCGAAACTCACCTCCCAATCGTTGGTGTATGTCCACTCTCCGTTGAAGCAGGCAAGCCAGATCCATATATCTATACTCATTATCAACATGCCAGTAGCCAGTAATCTCTTTGACTTTCGATAGGGCGCATAGATGCTGGTTTGGGGTGTGTTGAAGAATATAAGGACAAATCCCAGCATGCAATAAATGATGCTGGTCATCGTTACTAAAAACGAATAATTTTCTTCTAAGAACTCATTCATAATCTTTTCCTTTCAAGTAAATTCTATATATTTAGTTGACAGATAACTACTGATAGGCGCAATGAAAAAATGTTTTGTTTGTGTATCCTACAGTTATATTGCTGCAAAGTTACAAATTATTTTCCTAAAAATGAAATTTTTATGTTCTAAAAATGCAATAACTTGATTTTTAACGGGTTTTAGATGCATTACCCCCCCCCTATTGTGTCCGCTTTATTTACGTTTAACCTTTAACGGATACGATTTTTTTTCTTTTTGTTTAAAATGGTATGCCCTGATTTTCTTTTTTTAAAAGTCTTTTTTGCCCTTTTATTCTATCTTTGCACGCAATTAAAAGATGTAATAGTATAGATAATAAAGATAATCATATTATGGTATTTGAGAGAATTGGATTAGTAGCTATATTAATGATGAATTGTTGTTTTCTGCCTCTTACTGCCCATTCGGCTGAGCAGCACAAGCAGGTTCAACAGCTAGGGCACACTAGGCAGTTTGGAATCAAGACCAACTTGCTTTACTGGGGCACCACCACTCCCAACTTAGGATTGGAAATGGCTGTTGGCAATAGGCATACAGCTCAGGTATTCTTTGGCTTGAATCCATGGAAGCAAAGTGACGGCGACCATTCCAGTCTCCGACACTGGATGGTGATGCCGGAATATCGCTACTGGTTCAATCAGAATTTTGAGGGTTGGTTCCTCGGTGCTCATGTTTTAGGGGGACAGTATAATGCAGGTGGTGTGAAGTTTCCTTTCGGATTGTTGAAAGGACTGCGCAACCATCGCTATGAAGGTTGGTATGCCGGAGGCGGCATCACTGCCGGAAAACAATGGAATCTTTCTAAGCACTGGAACTTCGAGGCTTCGCTCGGATTGGGCTATATCCATACCCAATACGATAAATTCGAATGTGGTACCTGTGGTGAAAAACTCAACTCTGCTCATAAGAATTATGTGGGACCCACCAAGGTGGCTCTTTCCCTCATTTATTTGATTCCGGGTAGGGCAGATGAAAAACGCTCTACAGATGCTCCTCAGATCATCGAGACCATTCACCAGCCTAAGCAGAATGTACTGAAGCCGGTGCTTCAGTTGCAGGCTGTCGTTGCCGAGGCTCCAAAGATCCGTCATTTGGATAAGCGTGCCTATATCGATTTCCCGGTCGACAGGATAGAATTGCGTGCCGATTATCGCCGTAATCCGGCACAGTTGGATAGCATTATCACCACCATCAAGGCATTGAAGGCGGATAATAACCTGCAGGTGATGGGCATCAATATCCATGGTTTTGCTTCGCCGGAAGGTTCGTATAAGCATAATGAGTATCTGGCAAAGAATCGTGCCATCACCCTGACAGAATATGTGCGCAAGATGGTAGAGTTGCCTGACAGCATCTTTGCGGTATCATCTACCGCTGAGGATTGGGACGGTTTGCGTGAGTATATCCGGGCAAGCAACTTGGAGAAAAAGGAGCAGCTTCTTGCGATAGCCCAGGATGAAAAGCTGGATCCAGATGCTCGTGATGCGAAGCTGAAGCAGCTATATCCTGCACAGTATCGCAATTTGTTCACCACCTGCTATCCGGCTCTCCGCCATAGCGACTACCACATTACTTATAAGGTTAAGCCTTTCGATGTGGAAGAGGCAAAGCAGATCATGAAGACCAAGCCTCAGCTGTTGTCGCTCAATGAGCTGTTTATGGTGGCCCAGACCTATGAGATAGGTTCCAAGGACTTCAATGAGGTGATGGAGCTGGCAGTCCGCATGTATCCAACGGATGAAACGGCAAACCTGAATGCTGCCATTATCCGTCTGAACAACGGAGATGCCGATGCTGCCAAGCCATATTTGGATAGAGCCGGCGATTCAAAGGAAGCTGATGCCGCAAGAAAGGTGTATGAAATGATGATGATGCAATAGAACGAAAAAGAAATTATAAGTAAAATTAAAACTATAGAATTATGAAGAAATTTACGATGCTTTCATCAGTGCTGGCTTCAGCACTGATGCTGACGGTTGCATCCTGCTCTAGCGAAGATGTTGCTGGCGGTGATGCTCAAAATGGTAAGGGGGCAACTTCTTATCTTGCTGTGAATATTGAGAATGTGGGTTCTGCTCCAGCATCTCGTGCTTATGACCAGGGAAATGGTACTTATGAGGATGGAACCGATGCGGAAAGTAAGATTAACAAGGTGCGTTTCTACTTCTTTAATGGTGATGGTACTCCATATCTGTTGGTTAATAATGAGGCAACACAGCAAACTTCTGTGAACTATCTTGAGCAAACTGTAGAAAAGGAAGGAAATGATCACGACCATACTGCAGAAACAAAGACCAAGGCAGTGCTTGTATTAAACGGTGAGACGAAAGCTGTTCCTGCCTCTGTTATTGCAGTGATCAATCCTGAGGTGTTGGATAATACAACCCTGAAGAGTGGTACTATGACCCTTTCTGAACTCCGAACATCAGCAACAGGTTCGAAGTTTTATGATAAGACCAATGGTTTTGTCATGTCTAATTCTGTGTACGAAAGTGCGGGACAGGACGTTTGCTCTACACCTGTAGCAAACAGCGTTTTTGCAACAGCTGAAGATGCTACGAAAAACCCTGTAGATATCTATGTAGAGCGAGTTAATGCTAAGGTGAATGCGAAGATTGATGCAAATTATCCAGCTGATAAAATCGAGAAGGCGTGGACTAAAAATGAAGATGGTAAGTACCAGATTAAGGTTGGCAGTATTGATGTTACCACTTATGAAGAGAATGCCAATGCAACTCCAACAACAAACACATATCCTGTATATGCAGTAGTTCAGGGTTGGCAGTTGGCTGATGCTGATGGTAAGGCAGAGCTTTGTAAGCAGATCAGTACTTCATGGTATGCTGGAGAATTAGGTATAACTCCTTGGACAACTTCTGATTACCATCGTTGTTTCTGGTCTAAGTCAGTGCCTATTACTATGGGTGCAGGAGGTAATCATCCTGTTAATCCTAAGTTTAAGGATATTACGCAGTCTTTATCTGACGCTTTCTCTACTACACCTGTTTATACATTGCCAAATACACCAGATAATGTGGTTACAAATCCAACAACAAGTGTGAATACTTTGACAAAACTGATTGTTGCTGCCAAACTAGTCTATAAGGATAAAAATGGTAATTATAACCCTGCGCAAGTATGTCAGTATAGAGGTTTGACCTATCTCGGTGAAGAAGCTGTTAAAAAACAGATTGTTGGTGGTTTTGCACGTTACTTCAAAAAGACCACTACTAAAAGTGGCGATGTCTATAAATCAATAGAGGCTTCTGACATTGCTTTCAAGACGGTTGTTTCGGGTTCTCCTGAATCTTCTGAAGTGAAGGATTATGAGGTTGTAGCAACATTGGCTAGCACCGTAGGTGATCTTTATGTCAAGAATGGAGACAAATGGACAATAGCACCTAAAGACGATGTCAATGCTGCCCTTGCAAAGGAGACGGCTCAGGTTCGTTCTACGGATGGTGCTACCTATTATTATACCCCTATCAAGCATCTCGGTGAGGCTGGTAAGTTAGGTGAGTATGGTATCGTGCGTAACCATTCTTATCAGGTAACCATTCAGAACATCAAGGGTTTTGGTACTCCTGTCTATGATCCTAAGAAGGAAATCGACCCAATGATACCAAGCGATGATAATACTTATCTTGCAGCAAGTATCAAGGTTCTCTCTTGGCGCGTGGTATCCTCAACAGTAGATTTGGATAAGACAAAGTAATTTATTCATATTCGATATAATGAAGAAGATTATAAATGATATCAAAGAGAAGGGAAGGATGATGATGCTCTCTTGCTGCACCATACTCGGCTTGCTGCTCGCATCCTGTGATTATTGGCACGATAGCTATGAGGGATGTGAGGAACTGCTGAAGACTCATCTGAGGGTGCAGTTCCTCTACGATATGAATATGAAGTTTGCCGACGCTTTCCCTCATGAGGTAAAGAACGTCACACTTTATGCTTTCGACCAGCAGGGAAAATTGGCTTATGTCAAGACCGAGGCTGCCGAGAAGATTATCGCCGAAGAGGGTATGAACATCGACGACCTGACTCCTGGTGTCTATGATCTTCTCGTTTGGGCACAGGGCGAAGAGCGTTATGCTGGCTCCTATACTTTTGGACAGGCAAGCATAGGCTCTTCAGCCTGTGATGTGCTCAAAGCTACGGTGAACCGTGCCGATAAAGGAATCATCGACCATGATTTGACGCCGCTCTTTCATGGACAGTTGGCTAAAGCCGATCTTACCGAGATAAAGAAAGGTGGAACACGAACCGTCAAGGTTTCGCTTACCAAGAATACTAATCAGGTCAAGGTGGTGTTGCAAAACCTGTCGGGCGTGAATCTCAGTGCCGATGACTTCATCTTCCAGATTACCGATAACAATGGTAAGATGGATTATGACAACAGTTTGATGGAGGATGAGATGCTTACCTATAATGCCTGGTCAGCTTACTCCGGTACTGCCGGTGTCAGTTCAGGTACCAGCGAGCAGACTTCTGTGGCGTGTGCCATTGCTGAGCTGACAACCAACCGGTTGGTGAAAGGTCATGATATGCGTCTGCGTGTATGGAACAAGTCAACAGGAGCAAGCATCATCAATATTCCATTGATAGATTATGCCCTGATGGTGAAAGGTAATTATAACAAGAGTATGAGCGATCAGGAATATCTGGATAGACAGGATTCCTACGACCTTGTATTCTTCATCGACGAAAATCACAAATGGCAGTCAGCCTCAGTCATCATCAACTCATGGAGAGTGGTGCTGAGCAAGACAGATATGTAATCTATAATTATTGTATTTAATCATGATGTATGAGATGAAAGGAATAAGATATGCTGGGGGACTGCTTAGGTTCTTCGTATCAATAGCGATGGCTTGGCTAGGCTGTATTGCTTTGGTCTCATGCGACCAAGGAGATACAAATGCAGGGGAAGCGGAAGCAAATATCACGCTTACCCTTTGCTTGAAAGGAGCAGATAAAAATAGTAATACAAGAATAGGGCAACCTTTTGTAAAGCCACTGGCTTCGAGAGGAGAAGAAGATGAGACTGAAGATCCGGTAACGGTGATGGAAAACAGTATCGACTTTAGCAGATTCCACGTCGTTTTCTATGATGCAAATCATCGTAGGGCTGGAATCCTGCAAAACATGGTGCTCATTCATATGGGCGGTAATATCTACCGGTTGACAGGATCTTTGCCAGTAAGCAATAAGGTACTTGTGGGCAATCATTTTGTAGGAAAAATGGTGGTTTATGCAAATTTCGATATGAGTTCGGAAGACTTGCAGAAAGACTACAACCATACGGATATCGCCCAGAAGTCGTTTAATTACGAAGCAAATCCTAAGTATCTGCCCATGTGGGGCGTCAAGAAAGTTGACTTTACACTTGCTGCCGGCAAGCGTCAGGATTTCTCGGATATCGACTTGCTGAGGGCGGTAGCCAAGGTAAAGGTGAATCTGAGCAGTGAAATGAAAAATAATGGATGGAGCATACATAGTATGCAACTCTACAACTATAATGATAAGGGCTATTGTATGCCTGGTAAATATACAGATTGTGAACGGACTGCATCGCTTACTCACGAGGAGTTTGAGCATTTCTATGATTCAAAACAAACTGGTGGCATTACGATGAAAGATAATGTTCCTATCTATCTGCCTGAATATCAGAATAATGGTCAGGTAGATGCGAATAAATGTGTCATCAAGTTGAAACTGGCTAGAAATGGAACCGTTGAATCGGATACATCTGGCAAAGAGAAGGAATATACCCTGCGCTTCATTGATTATACAGACAAAGGAACGGAAGGTACAACCACCAATGATATTGTGCGCGACCATTATTATATCTTCGAGGTGTATAAGGGCAGCAATGGTCAGAATCTCGTGAAACTGACGGTGAGGAAATGGAATGTACGTAAACACGAGGATATCGTGATGTAACTTCTATGAATAATAAATAAAGTATTAATAAGAAATTATAAATTAAGCAATTGATTGTTGGCTTTTCAAAACATGGCAAAGATATACTATTATATATGTATTTGGACAGTATGCTTGCTGGCGGCTTGTTCTGCCGGTGATGATGCAACTTCCTTTCCCGGTCAGGCTGATGCTGAGAACCGGGTAGGGGTGACGTTGCAGCTGTCTGCCTTATCTTCCCAGACTTCGCAGTCTTCCCGGTCTTCTCTGTGGGATACGGATACCGAAGCTTGGCCTGGAGAAATGATGAAAAGCTGGTTTGTGGTGGTGGTACAGAATAGAATGATAGAGAAGATTATCACTTCCGATTTGAAATCTGGTGTTACGGAGGTGGAGAAAGACCAGGTGTTTGTAAAGCTGAATACTGGAGCGACAACCTTCTATTCTTTTGCCAATATCAAGCCTGAAGAGATCGGGTTGGATGCCAGCACATCTGTTGGGCAACAGCTGCCTGATGGTTTTGATGAAAAGACTTATCAGATGAATGGCAACAGTAAACTCTTCCATCTGTCGATGATACCTGACTTGCAGGATGGTTATCCGATGAGTAATAAGCAGATGGTGAATATAACTGATAATCAGCAAGTTATCAATCTGGAGGTTATCCGTATGGTGGCTAAGGTACAGCTTTCAATTACCAATGCCACCGATCATGACATTGTCTTGAAGAGCATCACCCTCTCGGATGTCACCCTGAACGGTAATCCGAATGTCAAGCTTTTGCCAAATGTGGATTCGAATAATCAATTGAAGGGTGTGAATTTAGTTGATGGTGTGCCAAAGGGAACTATCACGCTGAAGGCTGACGAAAACAACAATGGTATAACCATAGGGGAAGGAGCTATGCAAAAGGCTTGTTTCTACATGAACGAGAGTTTGGTAGATAAGGACGCAGATGGTGGCAACCGGTATTTTATCCTTTCGCTTACTACGGTAGATGAGGTTACGGGCACTACCAACAATCGTTATGCCATGCTTTCATGGAATGAAATCCGGCGCAATGATTATCTGAAGATTCCTATCAAGCTGGAGGATTATCAGATTAGATGGACGGTGGAGGCATTCTCGCCAATCGGGGTGTTGCCGAAGGTAAAGGATGATGGCGAAAACCTTTCGCTTGACTTCAGTTATTATGGTGAGTTTCATATCAAGCCCGAGGTCATCAAGTTGAGCCGTACTGGTTCTCAGACCCTGTCAGTGAGTGAATGGCAGATGGGAACGGATGCAACAGGTTCTGATGGCTGGACTCGGCAGGAGCAGAATCCGGAGGGAGCTGATGGCGTAAACATCTTCGATAGCTCGCCAGCCTGGATACCATCCACTTATCGTCTGGAAGGAGAAATGGGCAACCGTACCGGTTCTGCCATTTATACAATGAAGATCAAGGTGAAGGAACAGAATGGCTTGGGTACGTATCCTATCATCTCCCGCAAGGTTCGCTTTACCATGAAGCAAGTGGACCTGACTCGGGCAGGAAAGAATACAGAAAAAATAGTATTAAACACAAAGACTTTTGGCTATGAAGGCATTTAAGTTTTACATATATCGTATCAGTCTGGCAGTAATCTTCGGGTTACTGCCTATGACTATGTTGGCTGGTGACAAGCTGACCCATTTCGAAGGTATCGCCAACAAGACTGGCGACTACAACTGGAATGGTACGCAGAAGTGTCACGAATTGACTTATTATTATTATGTAACCGAGGGACAGAAAGGACTGGTCCTTACACTCCCTCTTGCCGAATATACCAATAATGGTTCTGACTTGGAACCAAGAGGTTACTATCGTTGGTATAATTGGAAGACTGATGCCGCATCTTCGCGCCTGACTAAGGTGGGCTATCGACTCTATAGTTTTGATAATGGTAAAGGACTTTATGCTGTTTGCCTTCAGGTAAATCCTGCTCAGAATACTGTTGGTGTAACTTATTCTGCTCCATCTGGCTCGGCTTATGATTCTTGGGAGGCTGATACCATAGCCTGCGACGTGAGTAGATATCATGATGGTATCACGGTGGGATGGGGAACCGATTTTCGCCACGAACCGACCCTTTCTATCCGATATAAGTTTGTTATCCGGAAGGCATCATGGATAGCCGACCAGCTTAGAAGGGCTGTTGTTGATTCCCGTACGGGTACACGTACTTTTGAGGATAATCAGGATGTAACTATTGGTATTAATAGTACTGACAATGGGAAAAGCGAGGCCAACCTTCGCTTGAACTACAACAATGTAAACCGATATTATTTCTATCCGCTAAAAGATCAGGCTTTCAAAAATAAACATATTTATTATCAGTCGGGTAAACAGACTGCGAACAAGTTTGAAGAGGGTGATTTCAGTAATACGCCTACTCTGGCTACTGCTGTAAAGTGGAGGATCTATGATGAGACGAATACTTATTATTGTGAGGTTTATCCCGAAAGTCAGCCGCGATTTGTAAAAATCAGTCCCTATAAGTTAAACAATATTTCATGGACTCATATAACTACAGGTTCGAAGGTAAAACCGGGTTCTTCTCAGCAGCTTCCTGCATTCAAGGTGATGAGCCGCTTCAATGTGGTTGCTTATCTGGGATCAAGTAGGTCGGGTAACCAGTGGTGCCCTGTGGCAAACTTCAGCTGTCGTTTTGCTGAGGAATATCCGGTGCTTTTTGATGATTTGAATACCGGTGCCCCTACTCGTACCCTCTCTTACATAGAAGATCATTATGTAAAAGTTACCGAGCCGATTTCGTTTGATAATCTGTCGGATGGAATGACATACGATGCGCCAACCAAAGACAACAATGTAGCTCCTAATCCAAGTAAATGGGAATTGCGCCATTATGGTTTCGTTTATAAGAATTTGGCAGCTTATTCAAAAGCTCCCGGTTGGTGGTGGTATAATGATTGTACCAATTCGCCAGTTCATGGTGAATATGGAGTTTACAAGACTGCTGGTGTAAGCGGTATCTCCACTTCAAGCGAAGGATATAAGTGGTGGTATGGTGACAACATGAATCTCTATGACAGAACCTATGGAGTGACTACCGGTAAACAGGCGGGCTATTTCCTTTATGTGGATGCCTCGGATGAGAGCCGAGAGATTGCCAGTGCCGAGTTTACTGCCAATCTGTGTAGTGGCACAACCTTTATCGTGAGTGCGGCAATAGCAGACCTGACGCTTAGTGGGCAAACTGCTCCACAGGTTATGTTCAAACTTTATGGTGACAATGGCGACCGAGTGGCAAGGCAGGAAAACTTAATCCATTCTTTTGCCAGTTGCGACATGAAGACGGTGGTGAATGATTATCAGTACGGCAAGTGGTATCAGGTTTATGCCAAGGTTACCTTGCGGGATAGTGAGAATCTGCGTAAATTTCAGAAATTCCTCGTCACGGTGGATAACTATTGCCCTTCTACAAGCGGTGCCGACTATGCCGTTGATGATATCCGCTTTTATCAGAAGCGTGCTATTGTTGATGTCATCCAGAATCAGCCTGTGTGCGATGATGTAGCATCGGCTGCTTCCGTGAAGTTGAAATTACGTGCGGTATATGAAAGCTTGCAATCTCGCGCCTTTGTTGATGCTGATGGAAAGAGTAAGGTTTACTATCGCTTCGTGGATGAAAAGGGTGAACCGGTTGACCTTGACTATGGTAATGGAAAGAAATATGGAGAATGTGATTTCCATTATAATCAGAAAGACTTGAAGGCTGGTGAAACTGAGATAGTGAATGGTGAAACCTATTATATTCTGGTAAATAAGGCTTTCAAATTACCGTTAGGTAAGAAACTCTATGTGTCTGTAAACTTTGACGATCCTGATGATGCCAGCATGTGGGGAAACCGAAACGTGGTGTGCTCCAGCTACAGTGAATTGTTTGAAATGATGAAGCAGACGGTGATGATTCGTGATGCCGAGAGTAAGGTGATTGCTGATTATCGAGTAAGCTGCGAGCGGACGAATGCGGATGTCACCATGAATGCAGACCTGCATACCACCGACCCATACGTGGGTGGAGGTATCACCATTACTGGTGTGAAATATGATTGGTTCATCGGTAGTAAGGAGGAGTTCAATAAGACTCATCTCTTGGAGGCTCTCCATGCTTTCCGTGATAAGAATAGTACAGGTACTTCTCTTGGGGATGTGCAGAATTCGGGAATCGGAACAGATTATCAGAAAGAAATCAAGACGTATATCGACAATGGTAAATTGATTCTGGCTGCAACCTCTCAGCTGAAGAAGACTTTCGAGTTTGGTACGCATACACTCTGTTTGTTGCCTATCACCAAGAAGGGAAATATCATCACCATCAACAATGTGGATTACCAGATTTGTCCTGATCCTATCGAATATAAATTCCGGGTGCTGAAAGATGGACCTCGTATCAATCTTGGTTTCGTTGATGGAAAATATCCTAACGACCAGCGCATTGTGCGCATCGGATTGCCGCAACTCAAGGACATGCTGCAGAATAAGAAGTTCCTGCAGATACCAATCAACAGTACCGAACCTTTGAGTAATTCTTTTGGTCCTATTTCTTTTGAGTTTAATACGGAAGATGGTATTAAAGTGCTGATGGACGGCACCAACGACCCTATGTGGAAGAACAATGTCGCTGTATTGGGACAGAAAGATATCTTCACGATTACGGTTAACAGTTTGAAGCATCTCAACAAGGAGACGGAACAGCGTACGCTTGACCTGAAGGTCTGCGATGATTATGCCAAATACTTGCACGAAGGCTATTGGTATGACCTCTCGTTCAGCTTTATGCAGAAAAATGGCACAACTGGCAACGAGGTTACGAGCTGTCCGGGTACTACCTTCTTCCGCATCTATGTGGTGCCAGAGTTTGCTACCTGGGCTCCTGCAGCCGATGGCGGTATGAATAACAACTGGAATAACGACCTCAACTGGCGCCGTTCTACCAAAACAGAGCTTTACAAGTCGGATGCCGATACCTATCCTGTATATGGAACAACAACGGGCTATACCGAATTGAAGACTCAGCAGGCATTCGTGCCTATGAAGTTTACCAAGGTAACGATACTTACACCTTATTATAATAATGGGTATTATCCGCTCCTGGGTTATCTGCAAAAGGGTAGTGATGGTATTCTCAACAAACTGAATAATGGTGCATCCACCGCCACCGACTACATCCAGTATGATATGATGGTGGATGACGGAAGCAAGTTGGGCTATGGCGCGGGGCGTCACTATTCTTGCGTGAAATTCTATGGAAATACCTGCGACCAGATCTACTTCAAGCCGGGAGCAGAGGTCCGTAACCAGCACTATCTGGTGTACAACAAGGCATGGGTAGAGCAGGAACTGAGTTACAACCGCTGGTATCTCTTCGGTTCGCCATTGAAGAATATGGTGGCAGGCGATATGTATGTGCCTGTGAAGACGGGACGCCAGGAGACGGAAGCCTTCCAGCCTATCACCTTTGCTGAGGCTGTTAACAATCGCACCAAGATGCCGTTCTACCAGCGTTCCTGGGATAGAAGCGATACCAGAGAATACAGCACTGATGGCTACTATGATGCCTACGACTACAGTTCGCTTCCAGTGAGCGTGCCAAGTACGATAGGTTGGAATACCCAATATTGGAGTCATGTTTATAATGCGGCTTCGATGGTCTATTCGCCAACGGTCAATGCCGATGGTTCCTATGCTTCCTTAACCGGCTTTGCAGTGAAGGTGGGTGATAAATATACGCCTGCCGGCATTTCGGGAAAGGCACTGGTAAGATTGCCAAAGGAAGATAAGACATACGATTATTACGACCCGTCAACGAACTTGGGGGGATTGAAGCATGACATCAATAGGACAGATGATGGCAAGGGCAACCTCATCATTGCTTCGGTAGAACCTTCGAGCAAGGAAGGGGCCATTGGAGCTGTAGATGTAACTCTGGCTGCAAATGCCCATAAGGGAGCAGGTGATGGAAATTATTATTATCTCACCTACAACCCGTATATGGCAACGCTGGATATGAAACGCTTCTTTGCCAATGCCAAAAACAAGGCGGCTCTTGGAGAAGACAATGTATCTTACTGGGTTGTGAATGACAATGAGACCAATGGATTCAATACAATTACATTGAATGGTGAGACGGATGGAAGAATAGCGCCTATGCAGGCTTTCTTCATCAAGTCGAAAACCGCTCAGCCTACCATCCACTTTGATACAAACATGACGGTGGATAAGGATGTGACCAAGGGTGTTGATATTGCGGGTGAGGAGCAGAATAGCAGAATCAGATTGCAGGTAGGCAAGGGGACTGCGAGCTCTTCGTATCTGATATTGAATGCTGATGCGTCGCAAGAGTTCGATGGCAGGGAGGATACCGAATTGCTCGGAGATGACTTGTTGTCGGATGTACCTGCTGTTTATACGGTGGCTTCATCGCAGGCTGTCATGGTAAACTCGCTGCCGGAAATCTACTATGTTCCGCTGGGTGTTGTGGCGAAGAAGTCTGAGCTGATGAGCTTAAATATTCAAGGAGCAGGTCGCCTCTCTTCTCCTCTCTATCTCTATGATGCTGCCACCCGGAAGTATCAGGAGATAAAGGATGGCGAGGAAGTGAAGGTGCAGGCAAACGAGCACGGCAGATACTTCCTTACCCAGACGCGCAGTACTACAGGTATTGAAAATGCCGAGATGGACGAGAGTGACGTGAAGATCTATTCTCCATCCCGGGGATTGATCGTCGTATCCAAGGTTGGGGGGCCTCTATTAAATAAGGTGGAGGTTTATACCCTTGATGGAAGACTGGTGGCATCGAGAAAGGCTGAAGGTGCAGCATCTGTCAGCATTCCGGTAGTCTCCACAGCTTCTCCTCAGGAAGTATATATTATTAAGGTATCTATGCAGGATACCCAAGCTACAATAACCAGAAAGCTTTCTCTCCGTTGAGAGAAAGCTTTCTGGTGTTTACTTATCTGCTTCTTGCCAATCTATCAATCCTCTATTTTCTTTGTCGAATACCAAAGCCAGGCTGATTCGTGTCTTCTTGCTGGCAGCATAAGCATCAGCGTAGTGGCAGGAATCCGTTTACTTCTCTGTTTGGAAATCCCAGTCTGTAGGCTTCTCCAATTACGTCCTTGATAGTCAGGAAGCCTAACTGATAGAGTACCAGCTTTGGATTGTCTTTGCTGATGTCTGCCGTTTCGATGTAATCCATGTCGATGAGGCTGCCGTCCAGTGTTTCTACATCTTTCTCAAAGTTGGTGAGTATTTTGGGCAGCATTTCTGTAGCACCGCTGGCAATCCAATAGGGTCTCAGACGACGTTCTTTTAAGGCACTGATGACACTGAACGGATTGTAAACACTCTGCAGACTTTCTGAGAAATGATAACCGTCATACATATCTTTCAGTTCATGCATGGTCTGGTCGATATCCCACTTCTTTTGGACAGCTAATACCTGGATTTCATCTTTCAGATTTTCCAAGATTTCTTCTTTCGTTAATCCGCAGATGGTAGCATAGCAGTTGTAAAAGCTGATATTGCTTAATGTGTTGAGAACGCTGAACAGACTTATTTGCGTAAACTTGGTGATTCCTGTAAGGAAGACACACTTGATGCAATAGCCGTAGTCTTTTAGACCTGTGAAGAAGTCACGATAGAGATTGCGGCATTTTTCGTGTCTATCTGTCAGATAGGAGTGCTGTAAGGGTGCATCATATTCATCTACCAATACGGCAACTTGCTCTCCCGATTGTTGGTAAGTAACAGTTAAAAAATAACTTGGTACAAAAATGCTAAGCAGATTTGCACCTAACGACATAGTTCCACTTAGGCAATTGTTCATCAAATATGATTCG
>JAIINY010000289.1:0-3606 GCA_022741625.1 Prevotella sp.
TGCCATTGCCAGGCACAAAACGATACGTCGGGAGCTTTTTTTATAAAAGCACCACTCTTCTTTTTACTCTTCACTCTTCACCAAATCGGCTGAAACCCCAATAAACACTGGGGTTGCGAGTGGTGAAGAGTGACGCACCACTCTTCACCACTCTTCACCTTCGGATTGCGCACAAAACTAAACGGTAAATCGACCTGTTCGGTCTTTGAAGAAAGTCCCACAAATTTGGCTTTCCCTTCGGCCGCCGATTTTCAATTCACAGATTTTCCGGGTGAAGAGTGGGTGAAGAGTGGTGAAGAGTGGAGCACAGCTCTTCACACGTGCAAGTTACTAAGCTACAGATATTTATACCATTTCTGTGAAGAATGAAGAGTGTTTTTGAAAGTGGCTTGCTGAATTCACGTGCAATCATAAGTGGTTATAGATGTTAAAAAATCTATTAACCACTTATGATTTGCAATCCCCCCTATCGGAAACGATTTACATCTTTTTATTTACTCGATTGCGTTTAACCCTGTTCAAGTATTTTCTTGTCTGTCAAGAAATCTAAGAGTCCAACAGTCAATACTCCAAGTTCGTCCTCCTTGCGATGGATGTCATCACCAACAATAACAATCTTACGGAAGTGGTCATTGATTGACAATAACGGGCGGCGCTCTTGTTGTTCCTTCTCTGGCGTTGGCATGTGGAAAGCCGACTGGATATACACTCTGTATGGAGGACGGTTTACCACAAAATCAACCTCCAACTGCTTTCTGATAAACTTGCCGTTCTCATCCTTACCACCAAGTTCAACCAATCCTACGTCCACATTATATCCACGACTACGAAGCTCATTATAGATAATATTTTCCATAATGTGCGTTTCCTCTTGTTGCCGATAGTTGAGAATGGCTGCACGAATACCTATGTCTGCAAAATAGTATTTCGTCTCAGTACCGATATATTTTCTGCCTTTCACATCATAACGTAAGGCCTCTTCTATCAAGAAAGAGTCTTTCAGATAGTCAATATATTGTTTTATGGTGTCTCTTTTTATGGTTATCCCTTGTGCAGATTGAAAGGTATTGGCTATTTAGAGTACTATTTTTGATATTGGTATCACATTTTACACCGCAAATAAAGCTATCGTATGTCAATGAATTTATATCTACTATCATAACTTATCGGATTGTAAATTTTATGGTGGTGAGTAAATCATTCCACCTCTATTATTATAATTTTCCTTTATTTGCTGTGCAAAAGTAAGATTTTTCTGTGGATAAACAAAAATAAATTGCATTTTTCTGATGCATGATACTATATTTTCTCTTATTAAGTATCAAATTACATCTTTTTACGAGGAAGGAAAAGGCATATTGGATTGGGGGATTACTTCATAGATTTTCTTCATCGGATTACGCTGAGTTAACAGAACATTCTGGCTCCACGGATTACGCACGGATTTTAAACGGATTTTAAACGGATGATCGACCTGTTCGGTCTATGAGATGACACAGATTTTCCAGGTGAAGGGTGGGTGAAGAGTGGTGAAGGGTGAAGAGTGTTTTTGAAAGTGTTATTTTTTTTAAGAAAAAAACGGGAATATGCTTGGAACTTTCAGTTATTTTTCGTACTTTTGCGGCAGATGTTCCCAGAGAACAACTATCAACAACAAGAAGTAATGAAGTAAAAGGAAGAAAATGATGAAAGCAAAACATATCTCTTATCTTATCGCATGCATGCTCATGTTATGCTGCCTGAATACTCAGGCGCAGAATGCATTCCCCTACCCTGCGCTGCCTGATACGCTGCGCAGCGTAGAACAGCGCGCTACCTACCTCAGCGAGCACTACTGGGACAACTATCAGTTTGCTGATACTACCCAACTGAAAAACGAGGAGATTACAGAACAGGGATTCGTCAACTTCATCGATATCCTCGCCCGTTTCAACGACGAGATCGCCCAGAAAGGCATCAGCGCCTTCACTGCCAAGGCTTACGCACAGAAGCCTGCCAAGGAGAAATTCGAGAGCCTGATAGAGCATTATTTCGACGACCCACAGTCGCCGATGAGAAACGACAGGGTATATAGCTTCTTCCTGGCGGAAATGAAGAAGTCGCCTTACTTCGATGAAGCGGAAAAGGAACGCATCGACTTCAAGTGGAAGGCGGCACGGAAAAACCTGCCAGGCACCAAGGCTACCAACCTCTCCTTCAAGCTGGAAGATGGAAAAATGCATCAGTTGACTGACTATCAGAATGAAAAGGTGATACTCTACTTCCATGATCCGGAATGCGAGAATTGCCACAAGGTTACGGCGTGGCTGAAAAAACAGACCATTCCTGCTGAATACAGAATGCTCAGAATCATTGCGGACGATCAGATAAGTGCTACTTACAGCATCAAGGCGATGCCTACGATTTACTTATTAGACAAAGGCAACATCGTGGTTTTAAAGGACTGTACGCCGGAACTGCTCATCAGCGTAATCAATAACAATTAATAAAAAAAACTAGACTGGTCGTCTAAGCGACGTTCAACTTATTATCATTTACATTTACTATTATTCAATTTACATTCTTTAATCACACTTTCTATATTATATTTTCTATTCTACCTATTTATATTGAATCATAATCGTAAGGTATTGTATTAATCATATATTCTATCTTATTTCGCCTTTGTAGAGTCGTAATGCATATTGAACTCCTCGCGAGTGTGGTCGTTTCTCTTAACTACGATCACATAGTCACCATCCTTAACTATTCCTACCTTCGCAACAAGTGTGTAATAACCATACTTACCAGACTTGCCGTAATCGCCTGTCTCGGTGATGACAATCTTGTTGCCAACTAACTGAGAGTCAAACTTGATATTTGTGCCCTCATCAAAGATTACATTCTTGTGAGTCAACTGCAACTGACCACCAGAAAGAACCTTGCATACCAGCTTCTCGTTGTTCTCACCATTGATGTTAGAGGTTTCATTTACCTCAGCACCGGTTGTCTGTGAATAACTGAGCAGTGAGAAGTTAGACTTCGTTGTAACGGTGTTGACGCGTGTTGTTGTATCGCCCGTCAAATCATCGTCAGCCGCACTGCAGCTTACTAAACCCAATGCCATCATACAAGTGATGACCATTCCAAAATACTTTTTCATATTTTATCATTTACTAATTGTTATTCAATCATTTAAACCTGGTCTCCTCTTACAAGCATCTGCCCTAAGGCAGTACTCAGGAAGACTTCCAAAAATAACCTTTCGGCCTAAATCATCTTTTACAATATACAAATGATATACAAGAATCTCAAAATGTAGTTCTTACATTTGTTCGGATGCAAAATTAGAGAAAAAAGTAATACGCTCCAAATATTTTAGGTTAAATTATGTAAACAAACGCAACGTTTACGCACGCAACAATCCTGTTACCTAACAAAATGAAAGAAAAGCGAAAGAAAGATGAAAGAAAAGGGCATTAAAAAAGCGGAAACCCCGAAGGATTCCCGCCATTATTTTGGGTTGATAAATCTCGAAGATTAGTCGAGGTTAGCCAACTTGTTGTCAGAATGAAGAACATCCTTGATCTTGTGGCTATAGAGGTCAACCATGTACTCACGAGCCTT
>JAIINY010000020.1:0-20068 GCA_022741625.1 Prevotella sp.
GTAGCTCAGATTCTTTCTGCAGCCATGTTGCTGGAGCACTTCGGTTTGAACGAGGAGGGCGCCTTGATCCGTAAGGCAGTAGATGCTTCTCTCGATGCCAATGTCCGCACTCCTGAGATTCAGGTTGAGGGTGGTGCTCACTATGGCACAACAGAGGTTGGCGAGTGGATCGTTAACTGGATCAAGAATGCTTAATTTGGATTGATTTTTAGAAGTATTCTTACAAGATGGAATTTTGAATTGAATAGCCTTAAGGGAAAGATTTTTTTTCCTTAAGGCTATATATTTTTTTCCTTAAGGGAAATTATTTTTTTCCTTAAGGATAAATATTGCATCGCTAAAACCCGGAAAAATAAGGAGTTTTGCTTCTGTTTATTTTATTTTGAAAATTCTAAACATCTTTTATCTTTCCTTTTTTGGCTGATTGCGTAACTATTTGTATTTTTGCAGCATGAAAAAGAAAAGTATCATATTATATATAGGTTGTTTGCTGGTTACACCTCTGTTTGCCCAGCAAAACAATTTGACGGCTGATTCCAAGGATCAGAACAAGGCGCTGCGCGATTCCCTGGCGGCAGCTACGAGCATGCTTGCCTATCATCCTGACAGCATCGACCTGCGCCTGAAGAAGGCTGCGTGGAATATCCAGCTGGAACAGTGGAGTTATGCCAAGGATGACCTGGATAAGGTGTTGTTCCTCAACAATACCAATATCGCAGGTCTCTTCTACCGTGCATTCGTTAACGAGAAGCTTCTGCGCTATAACTTTGCCCGTCTTGATTATCAGAACCTCCTGGTTCTGGTTCCTGGCAACTTCCAGGCTCAGCTCGGTCTGGCGTTGCTGAATGAGAAGGACAAGCACTATACCGAGGCGTATGATGGCATCAACAATCTGATAGAGCAATATCCGGATAGTGCAACGGCTTATGCAGCACGTGGCGGTATGGAGAAGGAGCGTGGTCAGCTGGAACTTGCCGAGTATGATTACGCCAAGGCAATCTCCCTCGATGAGGATAATGCAGATTACCGCATCAACCGCATCGATCTCCTCATCATGCTCAACAGAAAGTTGGATGCCTATCGCGAACTGGAAGCCTTGCAGAAGAAGGGCGTTGCTCCAGGTCGTCTGCAAGACTTCTACCGCAGATTGCGTCGCAAGAAATAATCGTTGATGAGCTGTGCTACCCGGATTACTTCCTCGTCTCTCATCGTAGAGTTGCAGGGAAGGCTCAGCTCCTGGCAGGCGATGTTCTGGGTAATCAGCAGTTGATAATGTCGAAGCTCAGGATATCCCAATTGCTCATTGGGTGGTATAGGGTAGTGTATCGCCGTTTCTACAGATTCATCCTTCAGAAATTCCCTCAGTCTCATCCTTTCTTCGGTCATGAAAGGGAAGATATGGAGTACATTGCTGAATGGATCTTCCAGTAATCTCTTCGGGATGCAGCGTTCCACGATGTCTGGGTGTAGATGATCCATATAGAGCATCGCCTTCCTGCATCTGGCGATATGCTCATCGTGGGGATGTCTCAGCTTTACATTGAGTACAGCTGCCTGAATCTCATCCATCCTGGAATTGATACCCTGATATTCAAAATCAAATCTGCTGGTTCTTCCATAATCGTGGAGGGCTCGGATAGCCTCAGCCAGCTCTTCGTCGTCGGTTGTCACGGCACCCGCATCGCCCAATGCTCCCAGGTTCTTGCTTGGGTAGAAACTGTGGGCGCCGGCATCTCCTAGAGCACCCGTGTGGGTGATGCTTTTCTGGATGGCATTACTATTGATGATATCTATCTGATTTTGATAGGTGATATTCTCGTCTTCTTGATTCAGCTTTCTTCTGACAGCCTCTCGCGCAGAGCTGTTGACGTATCCGCATCCGAAAGCCTGTGCGTTGTCTTCGAATATCAGCAGATCGTTCTCCTTGCAGATCTCCTGGATTCTTTCCGTCCAGGATAACTTGCCGTAGAGATGTACCAGCATGATGCCCCTGGTTTTATAGGAGATGTTGCTCTCTATGAGGTTCTCGTCGATTTGCAGTGTCTCTGGGTTGGGTTCTACGAGGATAGGAACCAGCCCCACACTCGTGATGGAAAGAATGGTGGCGATATAGGTGTTGGCTGGCACCAGAATCTCATCACCCTGGTGGAGCTTGCCAATAGCCATTTCTCCCATCAGAATCAGTTTGAGAGCATCCAGTCCGTTACCGCATGATATGCAGTACTCGGTGCCGATGAAAGTGGCATAATTCTTCTCAAACTGCTTCACGCATCTTCCCTGTAAGTACCATCCGCTACTTACTACCTGATTGATTTCCTTCTTGATCTCTTCTTCGTATGAGGCATTGATAGCCTTCAGGTCAAGATACTTGATGGCTTTCTTTTCGTTTTCTGTTTCCATTTCCTTTATTTTTGATGAATAGTAAGAAGCAGGGAATGCTTGGTGCTATGGGTTATTCTACTTCTACAGCCTTCTTTCAGGATAAGAGCCTGATGGGGATGATTGAGCGTGATGGTCCTTGCAGATGGCTGATTGAACTCTATGTTCTTGACATTGTGCTTACTGCTCTTGATATATTCTAGGGATAAGTCTTTATCTATAACCTGGATTGTGATTTCTCCAGCCAGCGCAATCAGCATCACAGGACTTTCTCCCAGTTCGATGGGAGTCTCGGGCTGTATGGCGCCAAGATGAATCCATTCCATTCTCTCGATATCAAATGGGATATGGGTATTTTCCTCGGCGACGGTAAGGCTGCCGCGAGGATCATATATCTTGGGAAGTTCTATGATTTTTATTTTCTTCATATATATTAGAACGCAGGATAGCGGGCGATATTGTATGAATTGAAAGGAAAAAGTAAGTTATTGGAAAAACAGGAGGAATATAAAAAAGTAAAGAGCAGCTATCTTCTCAGACAACTGCTCTACATTCAATAGGTATTAGTTTTCTTTAAGGTAAAAAGATTGTATTCAGGATAACGGTTGCAAAGGTAGCAAAAATATTTGGTTTAAAAAAATAAATTCTAAACTATTTTTAAAAAAAATGCTTTTTTCTTCAATTTGCTCTGTTTTTCTTTTGTTTTTCCCCATCTATGCTACATTTATTTAATTAATAACTAGTGTGAATGGGATTCAGTAGGGAAGAGATAGAAAACAAAAAAAAGGAAATCCTTTTAAAAAAGAATTTCCTTTTTTTCGAGGTGTCTAGCGGAGTCGAACCGCTCTACACGGTTTTGCAGACCGTTACCTAACCGCTCGGTTAAGACACCTTGTAGAGTTTTTTATTTGCAAACACCTGATAGATGTTTGATAAAACTTTCGAGGTGTCTAGCGGAGTCGAACCGCTCTACACGGTTTTGCAGACCGTTACCTAACCGCTCGGTTAAGACACCTTGTAGAGTTTTCTGTTACCATTTCTGATAAGCGAGTGCAAAGGTACTACTTTTTTTTGAATCTACCAAATCTTTCCGTATCTTTTTTCGAAAAATATTCGATTTTTTCAAAAATATTCATTTCCAGAGTCCATTTCTAGTGATTATCTCTAGAATCCAACTTTCTTTTTGTAGAGTCCAGCTTCTTGTTTGTGGAATCCATCTTTCCCTTCTTCTTGCACTGTTCATAAAAAGCGCAACCACTGCACCGGTAGTTGCCATCCTTGCATTTGTTTGCCTGTTGCAACGATTTGTAAATACGAAAGGCGGCATACAGGATGCATGCCGCCAGTATCGTTGCAATGATGGTGTATTGTATCATCATATTCTTTTAGAGTTATAAAAAAATCCTCTTTAACCTACGGCATTGTAGCCATTGGTAGAGTTCTTACGCATAATGTCGCGGATGTTCATCTCCTTGAAACCCTCGGCACGCTTCTGCTCCTCCAACTCTTCCTCTTCCTCGATATCCTTCTCAGAACGGGTAAAGGTGAAGGTCTTGTACTTGAATTCTGCGATAGCCCAACCTACGAGTGCTACCACGATTAATGCGAATAATCCTACTAATGCGTTCATTTCTTTCTCCTTATTATATAATATGTATATTTTAATAATCGTCATCAGCTACGTCCTCTGCATCATCGAGTCCCAGGTTCTCTGGATCCTCGAAGGTAGTACGGTAGCTTTCCTCGGTGAGCTTGTCGTCATCGAATGCATCATCGTCCTCATCTGGATCATTGTAGTGATCCTCAATCTCTGGTGCATCCTCATCCTCATCGTCTTCGTCACGGTCCAGCAGGTCTTCGTCGCGGTCCATGTCTTCATCCATAAACTTCATGCGGATCTTCTCCTGCTTTGGCTTCTCCTTGGCAAAGATAGCCTCTACCCAGGTGCCCTTTGGTACTACGAGTACTTCGTAGTCATCAGCGAGCTTCTTCTCATAGAGACCACCTGGTTTCTTCAGACGGTCCTTTGGGAGGGTAGTGGTACTGATGTCGAAACCGCTCTCGATGATATCCTTGATGCTCTGAGACAGACTGTCCCAGCCACCGCCAAAGTTACGCTCCAGCACTTCGATGAGCTTGGTAGCAGTTATATGGCCGATGTTCTCATAGGTGAGGTCAGTCACACGCATGATAGGACGCTTCTTGATGGCATACTTCTCGTTCTTGTCGTCGATACGGAAGGTACCGATCTTGAAGCCACGGTCTATCAACTTATCGAGCACTTCAGTACGGTCAATCTTGACTGGCTCAATCTCGAAAGCACTACGAATGATGTCGAGGTATCTACGCTGATTGTCCTTCAGGTCGTTGTCTTTCTCGGCAGCTTCCCAGAGACGGAAAACATCATTCTCCTGGAGATCCCAGACACTGCTCTTGGTCAATGTCTTGAGGGTGATATTTTTTTCATTTCTCATTGTTGTACGTATTTTGATTGCAAAAGTAAGTACTTCTTTTTATATATCCAAATTTTCTAGCTTATTTTTTTGCTTTTATGCATTTTTTTTTCTTTTATCCTAAAAACTTATGCGTGTTTCGTTTTTTTTCATTACCTTTGTGGCGAAAAAATAATTGATATGAGTGAACCGTTAGCTGAAAGAATGAGACCTCGCTCGCTCGCCGATTATGTCGGACAGAAGCATCTGGTAGGCGAGGGTGCCGTGCTGCGAAAGATGATAGACGCAGGGCGCATATCCTCTTTTATCCTCTGGGGACCTCCGGGAGTGGGCAAGACCACCTTGGCTCAGATAGTAGCCCAGACCCTGAAGGTTCCTTTCTACACTCTTTCTGCCGTTACCAGTGGCGTAAAGGATGTGCGCGAGGTGATAGAGAGAGCGAAGAGTGGCAGATTCTTCAATTCTGCTTCTCCTATCTTATTTATTGATGAGATTCATCGCTTCTCCAAGAGTCAGCAGGACTCTCTGCTGGGGGCAGTGGAGAAGGGTATTGTCACCCTGATTGGTGCTACCACGGAAAATCCCTCTTTCGAGGTGATCCGTCCGCTCCTTTCCCGTTGCCAGCTCTATGTGCTCAAACCGTTGGAGAAGGAATACCTGGAGGGGCTCCTGCAGCGAGCCGTCACCGAGGATGTGGAACTCAAGCAGAAGAAGATTGAGTTGAAGGAAACCGCAGCCATGCTCCGCTTCAGTGGCGGTGATGCCCGGAAACTGCTCAATATTCTGGAACTGGTGGTGGAATCTGCAGGCAGCGATGAAGTGGTTATCACCGATAAGATGGTAGAGGAACAGTTGCAGCAGAATCCGCTGGCTTATGATAAGCAGGGCGAGATGCATTATGACATCATCTCTGCCTTCATCAAGAGTATTCGAGGCAGTGACCCTGATGCGGCGCTCTATTGGATGGCGCGTATGATAGAGGGCGGCGAAGATCCGCAGTTTATCGCCCGGAGAGTGGTGATCAGTGCAAGCGAGGATGTGGGACTGGCGAATCCTAATGCGCTCCTGCTGGCGAATGCTGCCTTTGATACGGTGATGAAGATAGGCTGGCCTGAGGCAAGGATTGCACTTGCCGAAGCGGTGGTGTATCTGGCTACCAGTCCGAAGAGCAACAGTGCATATCTGGGCATCAATGACGCCATTGCCACGGTGAAGCAGACCGGCAATCTGCCTGTGCCGCTGCATATCCGCAATGCGCCTACCAAACTGATGAAAGACCTGGGCTATCATGATGGCTATAAATATCCTCACGATTATCCGGGACATTTCACAGAACAGCAATATCTACCTGATGAGCTGAAAGATGCCAGATTCTGGCATCCGCAGCATTCTCCTTCAGAAGAACGACTCTATAACTGGATGGTTACCTGCTGGGGAGAAAGATTCAAGAACCGCTAGGCGTTCCGACGGATTTGCAATCCGTCGTTAAACAATGTTTGACCTTTAAAAACCGGGGGGATTTGAAATCCCCCACATCAAATAATTTATTACGAGAAAATGACTATTCATCAAGACCCGGAACTTGTGATGACTCTTCAGAGCGTCATCGAGTTCATTGGAACCTTTGCATTTGCCCTTTCGGGCATCAGACTTGCCGCCAGCAAGCATTACGATTGGCTGGGCGGATTTGTGTGTGGTGTGGCTGTAGCTATCGGAGGCGGAACCATCCGCGACGTGATGCTGGGCTTGACTCCTTTCTGGATGTCGAGTCCTGTCTATCTTCTGTTTACGTTCTTGGCCCAACTGGTGGTGATTGGGTGTCATCATTATCTGAAGCGTCTAGACAATACCTGGTTTCTTTTTGATACCCTCGGTTTGGCGCTTTTCAATATCGCCGGAATCCAGAAGACCCTCGATTGCGGTTTCCCATTCTGGGTAGCTATCATTATGGGATGTATCACGGGCTCCTTTGGAGGAGTCATCCGCGATGTGCTTCTCAATGAGGAACCGGTTATCTTCCGCAAGGAGATTTATGCGATGGCTTGTGTGTTGGGCGGCCTGGTTTACTGGGTATTCAGCTATCTGGGCTTAAGCCTCTATATTACAGTGGTTGCCTCCTTCCTCACGGTCTGCATCATCCGTTTGCTCGCCGTGAAATACCATATCTCGCTGCCTACGCTGCGTGATGAGGAAGATAAAAAATAACATTCAATAATTAACATTTAGCATTAAACAATTAACATTAAATATAAAAAAGTGAGAAGAGAGAAAATCTTAGGAATGCTGATTTTGGCGATGATGCTGATGTTTCAGACTTCGCTGATGGCACAGAACAAACGTGAATTCCGTGGCGCCTGGATCCAGTGTGTCAACGGACAGTATTTGGGTAAATCAACCCAGCAGATCCAGTCGATGCTTACCAAGCAACTTGACGAATTGCAGAAGGATGGCGTGAATGCCATCATCTTCCAGGTGCGTGCAGAATGCGATGCCCTTTACCAGAGCGACCTCGAACCTTGGAGCAAGTTTCTGACCGGTGTCCAGGGCAAGGCACCATCGCCTTATTGGGATCCGCTGGAGTGGATGGTTGAGCAGTGTCATCAGCGTGGAATGGAGATTCATGCCTGGATCAATCCTTACCGTGCCAAGCATGGTTCTACCTCGTTCTCTCAGGTGTCATCCCAGAGCGTGGTGAAGAAGCATCCGAACCTCTGTTTCAACTATGATAATCTCGTGCTTCTCAATCCGGCACTTCAGGAGGCTGCAGATTATACCTGTCAGGTGGCTGCTGATATCGTGAGCCGTTATGATATCGATGGTTTTCATATCGACGACTACTTCTATCCTTATCCGGTAGCTGGCAAGCAGATTCCTGATCAGCAGATGTATGCAGCCAATCCTCGCGGATTCCGTAATATCGGCGATTGGAGAAGAGATAATGTGAGCCGCTTCGTTAAGCAGTTGGGGGAAACCATCCATCGTGTCAAGCCTTGGGTGAAGTTCGGCGTTTCTCCTTTCGGTATCTATCGCAACCGGAAAAACTCTCCGATCGGATCTCAGACTTTCGGCCTTCAGAACTACGATGATCTCTATGCAGATGTTCTCCTCTGGGTTAACA
This sequence comes from Prevotella sp., assembly GCA_022741625.1. Classification (GTDB taxonomy): domain Bacteria; phylum Bacteroidota; class Bacteroidia; order Bacteroidales; family Bacteroidaceae; genus Prevotella. Next base: position 7,951 of record JAIINY010000020.1, read on the forward strand.
ATGGCTTCATTGATTACTGTGCGCCTCAGATCTATTGGGAGATAGGTAACAAGGCGGCAGATTACAAGACCCTCATCCAGTGGTGGAACAAGTATGCTGGCAACCGTCCTCTTTATATAGGGGAGGATATCGAGCGTACGGCGAAGTTTGCTGATCCTACGAATCCGAAGAGTCATCAGCTGCCAGCCAAGCATCGCCTTCACCAGCAGATGAATAATGTACAGGGCACCGTGCTCTGGTATGCCAAGACTGCAGCAGATAATGTTGGCAACATCGGACATACTCTGCGCGATTATTACTGGAAATATCCTTCGCTTCCTCCATTGATGCCGTTCCTCGACGATAAGGCGCCAAAGGGTGTGAAGAGTCTGAAGATGGAGTGGACAGAGAAGGGACCACTGCTTACCTGGAAGGCTCCAAAGGCAAAGAAGAAGAAATGGGGCGATGTAGCCAACCGTTTTGCCATCTACCGTTTTGATAAGGGAGCGCCTGTGAATCTCAATGATGTCACCGCTCTCCAGGCTGTTGTTTACGATACCACCTATCCGATACCATACGTAAAGGATCAGAAATATACCTATGTCGTTACAGCGCTCGATCGCGTAGGTAATGAGAGTAAGGGTAAAAAGAAAACCGTTTCGCTTTAAGCGAGGCGGTTTTTCTTGTATCTGTCATTCTGATTCAGAGCGTTTTTTTTTATCTGTTATTCTGATTCATAGCGTTTTTTTCTTGTTAAAAGCCTTGAATTGCGCCTTTATCCATAAAAAAGCACAAAAAAGATTCAGTATCTCAAATTTTATTTGTACTTTTGCAGAGTCATTTCAGCGTTCCATTTGTTTTCTAATGCAACACTAAGATGAATGGAGTGCTGATTTGAGAGAATTGCTGAGAAACCTAGATGTTGATCAGAACCTAATTAATTAATATTACTAACAGTAAGTGTTGCTAACTTTAGGGATGAAAATTAAGAGTTTTTTGATGGCAGCCTTGGCGGCATTTTCTTTGTCGGCTAGTGCTCAGTCTTTGTCTCCAGGCACCAAGTGGCATTGGGACAAGGGTACAATCGTAGTGGAGACACCAGAGCGTCCTGCAGGACAGCAGAATGTCCTGGGATTGACAGCTCCTAAGTTGAAGACAGTACGTGTGGGCTTTGTCGGTCTGGGTATGCGTGGTCCTTGGGCAGTAATGCGTTTCTGCCACATTCCAGGTGTAGAGATCGTTGCCTTGTGCGATTACGAGGAGGCTCGTGCAGAGAAATCACAGGAGTACTTGCGCAAGCAGGGTTTGAAGCCAGCTGATATCTATAGCGGTGCGAAGGGTTATGAGGCATTGTGCAAGCGTTCTGACATCGACCTGGTTTATATCGCAGCCGACTGGAACCACCATTTCCCTGTTGCTAAGTTTGCGATGGAGAATGGCAAGCATACAGCTATCGAGGTGCCTAGTGCCATGAACCTGGATCAGTGCTGGAGCCTGATTAACTTGAGCGAGCAGACTCGCAAGCATTGCTTCATCTTGGAGAACTGCTGCTACGACTACTATGAGATGAATGCGCTGGCGATGGCTCAGGATGGCGTTTTCGGTGACATCATCCGTGCTGAGGGTGCTTATATCCACTGTCTCGAGGACTTCTGGGATGCTTACTGGAAGGATCCTGCTGACAACGACAAGGACAACCTCCACTGGCGTATGAAGTATAATATGGAGAACCGTGGTGATGTTTATCCTACTCACGGCTTGGGTCCTGTTGCTCAGTGCCTGAATATCCACCGTGGCGACCGCTTCACTACGCTCGTTGCTATGGATACAGAGTCTTTCGTGGGTAAGGACTGGGTGAAGAACAAGAGCGGAAAGGAGTGCAAGGAGTTCCGCAATGGTGACCATACTACTACCTTGATGCGTACAGCTAAGGGTAAGGTGGTGGAGATTCAGCACAACGTGATGACTCCTCAGCCATACAACCGTCTGTTCAAGCTCACTGGTACCAAGGGTTACGCTACCAAGTATCCTACAGAGGAGTTTGCACTCTCTGGCGAGGCGCTCAAGGGTACAGGTGCTCCTCAGATGGATAACCTCAATGCTCATGATTTCATGAACAAGGAGCAGAAGGAAGCTTTGATCAAGAAGTATTATCACCCTATCTTGAAGAAGTATGGTGAACTGGGCCGCCAGATGGGTCATGGTGGTATGGACTTCATTATGGACTCTCGTCTGGTTTACTGCTTGCAGAATGGTTTGCCATTGGATATGGACGTTTATGATTTGGCTGAGTGGTGCTCTTTGGCTGAGTTGGGTGCTCTTTCTATGGACAACAACAGCGCTGCTGTTACCTTCCCAGATTTTACCCGTGGTTTCTGGAACAAGCAGGATGGCTACAAGCATCAATATGCTTCTCCTGAGGCTGAGGCTGCTACAGAGGCTGCCGCTGCTGCTTATACCAAGTCACAGAAGGAGGCTACTGCTAAGTTCAAGTTGTGGAATCTTTATGATGCTGTAGCTGCTGCCAAGAAGGCTAACAATGCCAAGGCTTTGAAGTCGGCTACTGCTAAGTACAACAAGGCTGTAGCTGCTGCCAAGAAGGCAATGAATGCTAAGAAGTAAAATCAACTCCCCATAAAAAAATCAATCCCGGTTCTGAGATTCTAACGATGAATCTCGGAGCCGGGATTATTTTTTTTGTTAAATTCTCGGAAAAACTTGGTTGTTTCGTGTATTTGATGTATATTTGCAAATCATAAGATAGCTATTTCTTGCAAATAGAATTCATAACTTAAGAGAAGATAGAAAATGAAACGGATTAAGGTTTTGGTTTTTAGTATGTTGGCTGCCATGATGCTTGCATCTTGCGGTACAACGCAGAAGGTGCCTCTTACGGGGCGCACCCATCGCATCTCTGTTTCAGATGCACAGGTGTTGAGATTGTCTAATCAGGAATATACCAAGTACATGGCTTCGGCGAAGAAATCTACCAATGCAGCGAAGACTGCGCAGGTGGTAAGAGTAGGAAAGCGACTGGCTGCTGCCGTGGAGACCTATCTCAAGGAGAACGGATACGCCAATGATCTGCAGAACTATTCCTGGGAATTCAACCTCGTTCAGGACAACAGTGTGAATGCCTTCTGTATGCCTGGCGGAAAGATTGTGGTATATGAAGGCTTGCTCCCAGTGGCTTCCAGCGATAATTCGCTCGCCATCGTACTGGGACATGAGATCGCACACGCCGTGGCTAAGCATAGTGCCGAGCAGCTTTCCAAGGCTCAGAACCAGCAGGTAGGTACCAGCATTCTGAGCGGTGTGCTGAATCAGACTGTAGGTAATGGAGTGGGAGATCTGGCGGGTGCCGTAGCCGGACAGTATTTCTCCTTCCGCAATCTAAAGTATTCGCGTGAAAACGAAACCGAAGCCGACTATATGGGCTTGATCTTTGCTGCGATGGCAGGCTATGATCCTCAGCAGGCTATACCTTTCTGGGAACGTATGGCTGAGGCTTCGGGCAATCAGGGCAAGAGTGATATCTTCAGCGATCACCCTTCCGATGCCAAGCGTATTGCTGCCTTGAAGGCGGCGATGCCTACAGCGCTGAAGTATTACAAGCCTCAGGGACAGACTTCCGTATCCACTACTAGGAAAACGGGCATCAAGACCATCAAGGCTAGCTCGCTGATGAAGAAATCAACTAAAAAATAACGATATGATGGAATATATCTCTCAAAACCTCTGGCTGTTTTGGACTGTCATCATGTTCATCTGCCTCATCCTGGAGTTGTCTTCCGGCGACTTCTACGTGACTTGTTTTGCCATCGGTGCGCTCATCAGTATACCAGTGGCTGTGATGGATGCTCCGTTCTGGTTGCAGGTAGTGGTCTGGGCGGTATGTTCCGTACTCAGTATCCTGTTGATCCGTCCGCATCTGGTAAAGGCTATCCATAGGGGAGCCGATCATCGGAAGAGTAATTCCGATGCCCTTGCCGGACAGATAGGCGAGGTGAGTGAAACCATCGTTGCCGGTGGGTATGGAAGAGTGAAGCTCGATGGTGATGACTGGAAGGCAGAAGCTCCGGGCGCTGCTGGTGATATCGCCAAGGGCACCCGTGTAAGAGTGATGGGGCACCAGTCTATCATTCTCCAGGTAGAGAAGTGCTAGCTTCTTTCATATTTCAGGAAAAGTGTCAGATCAGTAGTATTCACTTAATATAGTAAACATCATGGAAATAGGACTTTATGTATTGATTGCTCTAGTGCTGCTTGCACTGGTAGTGGTAAAGAAAACCATCGTGATCATTCCTCAGAGTGAGACCAGAATCATCGAGCGGTTGGGTCGCTATTATGCTACCCTGAAGCCAGGTATCAACATTATCATTCCTTTCATCGACCAGGCCAAGACCATCGTGGCGATGCGTAGAGGAAGCTATACTTATACCAGCAGCATCGACCTTCGTGAACAGGTTTATGATTTCGACCGTCAGAATGTGATTACCAAGGATAATATTCAGATGCAGATCAATGCACTGCTTTATTTCCAGATTGTAGATCCTTTCAAGAGTGTTTATGAAATCAACAATCTGCCTAATGCGATAGAGAAGTTGACTCAGACTACCCTGCGTAACATCATCGGTGAGATGGAGCTCGACCAGACACTTACCTCCCGTGACACCATCAACACCAAGCTCCGTGCGGTGCTCGACGATGCCACCAACAAGTGGGGAATCAAGGTAAACCGTGTAGAGTTGCAGGATATCACTCCTCCTGAGAGTGTGCTCCAGGCGATGGAGAAGCAGATGCAGGCAGAGCGTAACAAGCGAGCTACCATCCTTACTTCAGAAGGTGAGAAGGAGAAGCAGCGTCTGCTCTCCGAAGGTGAAAAGGCGGCGATTGTCAACAAGGCTGAGGCTGCCAAGCAGCAGGCTATCCTGAGAGCTGAAGGTGAGGCTACCGCCCGCATCCGCAAGGCTGAGGCTGAGGCCATTGCCATACAGAAGATTACCGAAGCCGTAGGACAGAGTACCAATCCTGCCAACTATCTGCTGGCACAGAAATACATTACCATGATGCAGGAAGTGGCTCAGGGTAAGGATAATAAGGTGGTTTATCTGCCATACGAGGCTACCAACCTCCTGGGATCCATCGGTGGCATCAAGGATTTGTTTAACAGTAAGTAAACTAAAAAAATATGAGTAAGAAAATTTGTATTGTTGCTGGAGCGAGACCTAACTTCATTAAGGTGGCTCCTGTGATGAGAGCGATAGAGAATGCCCGGAATGCGGGCGGGGAGATGGAGTGCAAGCTGGTCTATACCGGTCGCGAAGACGATGAGACCCTTGAAGATTCTCTTTTCTCTGACTTGGGTATCCGCAAGCCGGATGTTTATCTGGGCGTGGAATGTGAGAATATGAATGAGCTGACCGGTATGGTGATGGCACAGTTTGAGCGCTATCTCCAGCAGAATCCTACGGATGTGGTGATTGTGGTGGATGATCTGGCTTCTACCATGGCTGTGGCTATCGTCACCAAGAAGCAGGGCGTTCAGTTGGCTCACATCGCAGCAGGTACCCGTAGCTTCGATATCACCATGCCAAAGGAAATCAACCGTCTGGTGATTGATGGACTCTCTGATATCCTCTTTACCGCAGGTATCTCCAACAACAGTATCGCCAACAAGGAGGGTGCCGAACTCTCTAAGGTCTATATGGTGGGTAATGTTCTCATTGATAACATCCGGTTCCTGCAGCAGCGCATGAAGCGTCCTCAGGTGATGGACGAGCAGTATCTGGAGGATGGCAAGTATATGGTGCTTACCTTGAACCGCAAGGCTATCGTCAACAATATCGATGAGATGAAGACCTTGATCTCAACGATCGACAGTGTGGCTCGCCAGGCTGGCATCAAGGTTCTGGCTCCTTTGCGTGACAAGGCATTGGGATTCGTGCTTGCCTTTAAGGCTTACCAGGATGTGGCTGACCATCAGTCTGGTATCATGGTTGTGCATCCTCAGGGTTATCTTGATTTCTCTTATCTCTCAGCCCACGCCATGGGTGTAATCACCGATTCGGGTAATGTGGCAGAAGAGGCTACCTTCAATGGTGTGCCATGCATCACCCTGAACAGCTATACCGAGCATCAGGAGACCGTAACCGTAGGAACCAACGAACTCGTTGCAGAAGATCCAGAGAAGCTTCAGCAGGCTATGGAAAAGATTGTGAAGGGTGAATGGAAGAAGGGTGACATTCCTGATAGATGGGATGGACGGTCTGCAGAACGCATCGTTCAGATTATCTGTGGATAATCACTACTCAAGACTATAAGTAATAAAGCCAGCGACCGAAAAATCGCTGGCTTTATTGTTTATCACTTAAGCGGTTCCGAAACCGGATAATCATACTGTTTGTAATAGGAAGGAGTCTTTGGGGTGTTATACCAGTTTCCTTCTACGCTTACTCCGATGGAGAAGTTCTTGTTGGTGTATCTTACTCCGGCACCTAATACATTGGCACCGGCAGCACCCATGCCATATCCTCCAGGCATCACGCCCATTCCCCAGATGCCGGGATACATACCATATCTGCCATATCCGTAAGGACCATATCCGGCATAACGGTTGTAGATGGAATTGTAGTTATTGGCAACACTTACCTGTCCATATACGTATGCCTCCCAGTGCTCATTAAACTGATAGCCCAGAATGCCATACACACCACCATCCCGGAAATTATCGCCTCCGTAATTGATGTTGTTGAGATAGGTACCTAAAGCCATCCACAGCTTGTTGTCCTTGGTGAGCGGCGTGAGATACGTGGCATTGATGGTCTGGGTAAAACCGCCCCAGTGTGGCGCATGCTTGCCGAAAGTGGCGAAGACGGAAAGATCTACCGAGAGGTTCAGTCCCTTATGGAGTCCCCAGCCATATCGGTTCCAGCCATATTTGCCCCAGTCATTTCCCCAATAGTCATAGTTGTTTCCCAATCCTCCAGAATTGACCAGATTGGAAATAGGATTATTATAATAATCACTATCTTGAGGGTTCTTCAGATAACTGCCCATCTTGTAGAGTTCGTCGTTGTTGGAATCTATATGCCGGATAGGGGTATAGGTATTCTTCACCGGTTTGCCTCCATATACCACGGTTTTCCCGTCCTGATATACCGTATCGCCTGGCAACAGCCAGTCTTCCCTCGGACTATCCTGACTGTGCAGAGGTCCGAAGCTCACGTGCTGTGCCTGGGCTTTCATTCCTATCAGTGCGAAGCCCAGGAGAAGAAGATATAATCTTTTTGTTGTCATCATATCAAATCGTTTATGTAGCCTCGTTTTCGAAGCTTTTTATGTTATTCACCAATTTTCAAGCATCATTTTGCCCGTTTCTGTCATTTTGCACGCAAAGATATAAAGAAAGTTTGAGAAAAGCATAACTTTTTAGAATAAAATCATTATCTTTGCAATCAATAACATAAAAAACAGATTTAAGTATTAAGAAAATGAAAAAGATAATAACGATATCTGCCCTTTTGCTGGCTGCTTTTGCTCCTCAGGCAATGGCGCAGGAACAGACTCAGCCTACTCAGCAGACTGCCCGTCCGGCATTCGACAATGAGTTGCTCCCTTGGGAGACACCTCGTGATACCACCTGCCACGAGGTACTGCTGGAAACCACGATGGGCAATATCCGTGTGGCTCTTTATAACGATACACCGCATCACCGCGACAACTTCCTCAAGCTCGTGAACAGCGGATATTACAACGGCTGTATCTTTCAGCGTGTCATCAAGAACTTCATGATCCAGGGTGGTGATTACTCTTGTCGCAAGGTTACTCCCGGAAAGGTGGAGAAGTTTGATGTCAACTATACGGTACCAGCCGAAATCATCTATCCTAAATATTACCACAAGCGCGGTCAGCTCTGTGCAGCCCGTGAGGGGGATGATGAGAATCCAACCAAGGCATCAGCCTCTACCGATTTCTATATCACCTGGGGCAGAAACTTCTCACCCCGACAGATGGAATACTATGTAGAGAAGGAGAAAAGAGAGGGTGCGAAATCCTACGCTCTGCCATCCGAGCAGTTGCAGCAGGGTTACATCAAGCATGGTGGAGTGCCTCATCTGGACAATGGATATACCGTGTTTGGCGAGGTGCTGGAAGGTATGGATGTGGTAGATAAGATCCAGAATGTGGCTACCAACAAGGACAACAATGACCGCCCGCTGGAAGACATCGTCATCACCAGGGCCACCCAGGTGAAATAGACCAGCAAGGGGAAAATACCTAAAATGAAAACAATAACATTATAATACGGGAAAAATGAAATCTTTAAAGGAGTTATACCGAATTGGCAAGGGACCATCGAGCAGTCATACGATGGGACCTCAGCGTGCAGCTAAGCTCTTCCTGGAGCGTTGTGCTAATGCTTCGTCCTACGAAGTTACATTGTATGGTGCCCTGGCTGCTACCGGCAAGGGTCACATGACCGATGTGGCTATCGAGGAAGTGCTCAAGAAGCATATTGTTCATATCATCTGGAAGCCTCAGGTCTTCCTGCCTTTCCATCCTAACGGAATGAAGTTTGTGGGCAAGGACCTGAATGGCGACGTGATTGATGAGTGGATTGTTTATAGTATCGGTGGCGGTGCCATCTCGGATGGTTCTGATGGACAGTCGGAGTTGGGCGCTGAAGATGTCTATGACCTGAAGACGATGGCGGAAATCCAGAAATGGTGCTACGACAACGGCCGCTCTTTCTGGGAATACGTGGAAAAATGCGAGGATCCGGATATCTGGGATTATCTCCGTAAGGTCTGGGATACCATGAAGCAGTCTATCCACAATGGTCTCAGTCATGAGGGTGTCTTGCCTGGACCGCTGAAACTCCAGCGCAAGGCTGCTGTCTATCATATCAAGGCAAAGGGCTATCGTGCTTCCTTGCAGAGCCGCGGACTGATTTATTCCTATGCACTGGCGGTGAGTGAGGAGAATGCATCGGGCGGTACCATCGTTACGGCTCCTACCTGTGGTGCCTGTGGTGTACTTCCTGCCGTACTCTATCACATGCATACAGCTCATGAAATGAGCGAGGAGCGCATCCTCCGTGCCTTGGCTACTGCCGGACTGGTGGGTAACATCGTCAAGCACAATGCTTCTATCAGTGGTGCTGATGTGGGTTGCCAGGGTGAGGTAGGTGTAGCCTGTGCGATGGCTTCAGCTGCGGCATGCCAGCTCTTCGGTGGTAGTCCTGCCCAGGTAGAGTATGCTGCCGAAATGGGATTGGAGCATCACTTGGGTATGACCTGCGACCCGGTTTGCGGATTAGTACAGATTCCTTGCATCGAGCGCAATGCCTTTGCGGCTGCCCGTGCCCTGGATGCTGATCTCTACGCTTCCTTCTCGGATGGTCATCACAGCGTATCATTCGATAGAGTAGTAGAGGTGATGCGACAGACCGGTCACGATCTCCCTTCGCTCTATAAGGAAACCAGCGAGGGCGGTTTGGCAAAAGGCTTTAAAGGAGAATAATCGCCCTGAAGTAGAATCCTCGGACTTCCCGGCACGCCCCGAAGTTGAATACTCAGACTTCCCGGCACGCCCTGAAAGGGCAGAAGCTCCTAGCCCAGGGTAACATCCTGGGTAAAAATAGCAGTTAGCAATGCGCCCTGAAAGGGCAAAAGCTTTTGATTAATTAGATGATTTATAACAGATTAAAACGATTTAGTTTAAGTACTTTAGTAATAGCAGTCTGTCTTCTCCTGTCTTCCTGCGGCTCGGATTCTTCCGATGCGAAGAAGCAGTTGAAGGCGAAGGCTGATTTGCAGGGCGCCGTTATCGGCGTACAGTTAGGTACCACCAGCGACGGCCTTGCCACAGAGTTGGAAAAGAAAGGAGATGGCACCAAGGTAGAACGATACAACAAGGGAGCCGATGCCATTCAGGCGCTCCTCCAGGGTAAGATTGACTGTATGGTGACCGATGAGGCACCAGCCAAGGCATTCCAGCGGGTGAATCCTTCTCTCCGTATTCTGCCGGAAACCTTCGATGCCTCCTCTTTCGCCATCTGTGTGGCAAAGGATCATGCCGAGTTGCGGCAGTCCATCAATCATGCCATCCGTATTCTGAAGGAGAATGGCGTCATCGATTCCATCGTCAACCGCCATCTGGAACGGGGCATTACCGTGGCTTATACGCCTAAGGCTTCGGATGTGAAGAAGAATGTTCCTGAAGCGCTGCAGAAGCTCGGGCTGAAGAAGAGTCTCCGCTTTGCCACCAACGCCACCTTCGAACCATTCGAGTACTATCAGGATGGTAAGATTGTGGGTATCGATGTAGATGTGGCGAATGCCATCGGCGATGTGCTGGGCGTGGATGTCGAGATTCTCGATATGGAGTTTGATGCCATCATCACTTCCGTACAGGCAGGCAAGGCTGATGCCGGTATCGCCGGTATCACCGTCACCCCGGAGCGGGAGAAAAACATCGGATTCACCGATTCCTACGCCGATGTGCGACAGGTCATCATGGTAAATTCCGAAAATGCAGAAGTAGCTGGTGCACAGAATGAATTTCTGGATAAGTTCAAGTCTTGCTTCATCGATGACAACCGCTATGAGTATCTCCTGCAGGGATTGGGCAATACGCTCATCATCACCTTCTTCGCCATCATCCTTTCCGTGATTCTCGGTACGCTGATAGCCATCATACGTGCCCGTCATGAACGCCGTGGCGGTTGGCGCATTCCGAATATGCTCTGCCAGTTGTATCTCACCATCATGCGTGGTACACCTACCATGGTGCAGTTGCTCATCATTTATTATGTGGTCTTCGCCTCAGCCGATGTCAACAAGATTCTGGTGGCCGTCATAGCCTTCGGTTTGAACTCTGCGGCATATATTGCCGAGGTCATCCGTTCGGGTATCATGTCGGTAGATGAGGGACAGATGGAAGCGGGTAGAAGTCTCGGTCTTTCTTATGGCAAGACCATGCGACTCATCATCCTGCCACAAGCCTTCAAGAATGTGCTGCCGGCGATGGGTAATGAGCTTATCACCCTGCTCAAGGAGACTTCCATCAGCGGTTACATCGGTCTCGTGGATCTTACCAAGGGTTCCGATATCATCCGAAGCATCACCTACGAGGCAATGATGCCGTTGGGTGTGGTTGCCTGTCTGTATCTCATCATCGTCCTCGGACTGAATGCCGGAGTGAGAAAGTTGGAAAAGCGTTTGAGAAAGAGCGAAAGATAATAGATGAGAAAGAGCGAAAGATAATAGAATGGATAAAATGAACGAGATAATCAAGATAGAAGGACTTCGCAAGCGCTTCGGCGACAACGAAGTCCTGAAAGGCATTACCACTTCCGTCAAGCAGGGCGAAGTGGTTGCCATTATCGGCCCGTCGGGCTGTGGCAAGAGTACCTTCCTGCGTTCCATCAATCTCTTGGAGGAACCTACGGAGGGAAAGATTCTGATCGATGGCATAGACCTCACCTCCAGGGATGTAGATATCAACAAGATGCGTCAGCGGGTGGGTATGGTGTTCCAGCAGTTTAATCTCTTCCCGAACATGACGATCCGCCGCAACATCATGCTGGCACCGGTAGAGTTGGGGAAGATGACCCGTGAAGAGGCGGATGAGAAGGCTACAGAGCTTCTCTCCCGCATCGGATTGCTGGACAAGGCAGACAGTTACCCGGATAGTCTTTCGGGCGGACAGAAGCAGCGTGTAGCCATCGTCCGTGCCCTGGCAATGAATCCGGAGGTTCTTCTTTTCGATGAACCTACTTCTGCGCTCGACCCGGAGATGGTAGGAGAAGTATTGCAGTTGATGAAGGATGTGGCTGCAGAAGGTATGACGATGGTGGTAGTAACCCACGAAATGGGCTTTGCCCGTGAAGTTGCCAATCGTGTGCTTTTCTTCAGTGATGGCTATATCACGGAGGATGGCACCCCTGAAGAAGTCTTCAATCATCCGAAGTCTCCAAGACTCCAGGAGTTCCTGGGTAAAGTCCTGTAGGAGTTATCCTCCTAGTTTCGCAAGTAAGCCCCACACGCCCTGAAAGGGCAGAAGCTCCTAGCCCTGGGAGGGCACTGAAAAAGGTACCCAATTTTAAGTTGCATAGCTTGTTTTTGAACTTTAA
>JAIINY010000021.1:0-20014 GCA_022741625.1 Prevotella sp.
AAGATGGTAGCCCTGCAGAAGACCAAGAGTAATTTCGAAGGTAACCTTACCCTCGTCGTATTCCCATTCCTCAAAATGTCGAAGAAAAAGCCTGAGGATACAGCACAGGAAATCGGCGAATACCTGAAGAAAAATTGCGCTAACGTTATCGCAGACTTCAACGTGGTTAAGGGTTTCCTCAACCTTTCTATCGCTCCTGCCGCTTGGGTAGGACTCTTGAATACCATCAACGCTGACCCTAAGTTTGGTGAGAAGCCAGTTACTGAGAACAGTCCGCTCGTCATGATCGAGTACTCTTCTCCTAACACCAACAAGCCTCTCCACCTCGGTCACGTGCGCAACAACCTCCTCGGCTGGTCTCTGGCCCAGATCATGGAGGCTAACGGCAACAAGGTAATCAAGACAAACATCGTTAACGACCGTGGTATTCACATCTGTAAGTCAATGCTCGCTTGGCTCAAGTGGGGCAATGGCGAAACTCCTGAAACTTCCGGCAAGAAGGGCGACCACCTCATCGGCGACTACTATGTAGCCTTCGACAAGCACTATCGTGAGGAAATCGCAGAGCTCAAGGCTCAGTACATGAAGGAGGGCATGGAAGAAGAAGCTGCCACAGAGAAAGCAAAGGCAGAGGCTCCATTGATCAAGGAGGCTCACGAAATGCTCGTGAAGTGGGAAAACAACGACCCTGAAGTTCGCGCTCTCTGGCAGAAGATGAACAGCTGGGTTTACGCAGGCTTCGACGAGACTTACAAGATGATGGGCGTAGGTTTCGACAAGATATATTATGAGTCAAATACTTACCTCGAGGGTAAGAAGAAGGTAGAGGAAGGATTGGAGAAGGGTCTCTTCTTCCGCAAGGACGACAACTCTGTTTGGGCTGACCTCACCAACGAGGGACTCGACCAGAAGCTCCTGCTCCGTTCTGACGGTACTTCTGTTTACATGACTCAGGACATCGGTACTGCCGACCTCCGCTTCAAGGACTTCCCTATCGACAAGATGATCTACGTAGTAGGTAACGAGCAGAACTACCACTTCCAGGTGCTCTCTATCCTGCTCGACCGTCTCGGCTTCAAGTGGGGTAAGGACTTGGTTCACTTCTCTTACGGAATGGTAGAGTTGCCTAACGGTAAGATGAAGAGCCGCGAGGGAACTGTAGTAGATGCAGATGACCTGATGGCAGAGATGATCAAGGATGCTCGCCAGACAAGCGATGAGCTTGGCAAGTTCAAGGACATGAGCGAGGAAGAGCGTCAGGAGATTTCACGCATCGTTGGTCTCGGAGCGTTGAAGTACTTCATCCTCAAGGTAGATGCCCGCAAGAATATGCTTTTCAACCCAGAGGAGAGTATCGACTTCAACGGTAACACAGGTCCTTTCATCCAATATACCTATGCTCGTATCCGCAGCATCATGCGCAAGGCAGCAGCCGAGGGCATCGAGATTCCTGCAGAGTTGGGCGCTGATGCTCCTATCAACGAGAAGGAGATCGACCTCATCCAGAAGATGAACGACTTCGCTGCAGCCGTAGCCGATGCCGGCAACAACTACAACCCTGGTGGCATTGCCAACTACTGCTACGAGCTGACCAAGGAGTTCAACCAGTTCTACCACGATTACAGCATCCTGAATGCTGAGAGCGAGGCTGAGAAGATTACCCGCCTGGTTCTTGCAGCCAATGTTGCCAAGATTCTGAAGAACGGTATGGCACTGCTCGGCATCGAGGTTCCTGAAAGAATGTAAAGAAATTTAGGTAACTAGAAGTTATCAGGAGTATAGCACTCCTGAAAAACTTCTCAAGATATAATTAACCTACAATTTAAAAATTGAATATTGACTATTGACAAATAATGAGCATCCCCAGAGCCAGACTTTGGGGCTTGCTCATTTCTTTTTTATATAGGTCAGCAATACCAATACAGAACTCTCGTATGCGGCTCTGTAAAACACAAATCATCTATCAAATAAGAAACAAATAAAAGAAACGCAAATGAGTAAAATGCCAGTAAATCCTCCTTCATGGAGAAACGATACAGTCTTGCCTTTGCCCAATGAGGTGAAGGCGAACGCCTGGGCTGTGGATGCAGCCTGCTCCGGAAATCCCGGTCCGATGGAATACCAATGCATTGATCTTCAGACTGGTACGCAGGTTTTCCACTATGGTCCTATCCACGGCACCAACAACATCGGCGAGTTCCTCGCCATCGTTCACGCCCTCGCCCTGATGGCTCAGAAAGGCATTACCGACAAGGTAATCTACAGCGACAGCGTGAATGCCCAGCTCTGGGTAAACAAGAAGCAATGCAAGACCAAACTGGAGCGCACTCCTCAAACCGAGCAGCTCTATCAGATCATCGCCCGTGCCGAAAATTGGCTCCGCACCCACCCCGTAACCGTCCCTATCTTTAAATGGGAAACAAAGAAGTGGGGCGAGATTCCTGCCGATTTCGGAAGAAAAGGATAAGACTTTTTATATAAAAAAACGATAAGTTTTTGCAGATGTCTTAGAATGAGAGAGTTATGAGGATATTCAAAAATTCAGGTAATGACTTGGCAACGGTCTTAATCTCAGCGTTTTGCCGCTCATTACTGTCAAACAACTCTTCAAATGCAAAAATACAAATTATTTCTCAAACTGCCTAATGGTAGTATGAGAAAATCTGTTTTTTAACTCTTTGCGAAGATTTTCCGAAAAGAAAGGAGTGCAGATTTGGCTATGCCAAACAGACGAACGGTGTTTTTCTACTGCCGTTCGTCTGTTTCAAGGTATGGCTGATACATTACTTTCCATGCTTAATAAGCAACAGGAAAGAATCATATCTGCCATCCCATCGTTTTCTCCTGAATGTTCCAAAGCCGGGCGTAAAGTCCGCACTTGCCCATCAGTTCGGCGTGTGTTCCCTGTTCGGCGATACGCCCATTGTCAAGTACAACGATGCGGTCGGCATTCATGATGGTCTTCAGACGATGGGCGATGACAATGACCGTCCGCCCGTTGACGAGTGTGTCAATGGCGCGTTGCACCTCCACCTCGTTCTCCGGGTCAAGTGATGCGGTGGCTTCATCGAGCAGGATGACAGGGGCATCTTTCAATATGGCACGGGCTATGGAGAGGCGCTGCTTCTCGCCGCCGCTCAACGTGCATCCGCCTTCGCCCACATGGGTGTCGTAACCTTGCGGCAGGCGCATAATGAAATCGTGACAGCAAGCGCAGCGGGCTGCAGCCATGACCTCATCATCGGAGGCATCGGGTTTACCGAAACGGATGTTGTTACGGATGGTGTCTTGAAAGAGATAGACATCCTGGAATACCATCGACATGCGGCTCATCAGCGATTCCGGCTGTATCTCGCTCATCGGTATACCGCCGAATGTGACGCGCCCTTGTTGCGGGTCATAGAATCGGGCGCAGAGTTTCAACAGCGTACTCTTTCCACTGCCCGACGGTCCGACAAGAGCCGTGAGTGAGTTTTGCGGCAGTGTAAGCGACAAGTCGTGAAGCACATCCTTTCCGTCATAGCCGAACGAGACGTGTTCCATGCGGATGTCACCGTTCTCAGGAGCCTTGCGAATGCCCTGCATTTCCGGCTCACGCATCAGCGAGAGGATGCGACCTCCCGCGATGGAGAAATAGCGGAACTCGGCAAAGTTGGTCAGTGCAGAAGTGAGCGGGTCGAACACGCGCGAGCCTACAATGAGGAACAGGACGAAAGTGAGCACGGAAAGCTGACCACCCAGCATGAGATAGACACCGCAAAGCACCATTAGCGTAAGTCCGGCACGGACGAGGGCGATGCTCAGCAACACGAAGGGACCGAGCAATGCTTCCTGACGGATGGCTGCGCGGCGCAGACGGGCGAAAGCATCGCGCAGGCGGACAAAACGCTCGCCAACAAGGTTGTATGCCTTCATCACGCGGATGCCCTGCAGGTATTCCTCTAAACGGTTGCCCGCGTTTATCTTCGCCTCTATTTGTTGCCCACTCAGTTTGTTTTGCGCGTATGTGCTCAGCCAAAGTACAAGCACGGACAGCGGAAGGGCGATGAACATCGCCGTGGCCATGCGCCAGTCTATCCATAACAGCGAGAGGAAAGCGAGCAAGGGCATCACCATGGCTCCCATCAGTTGCGGCAGATAGTGGGAAACGCCAGTCTCGGCCATCGTGAAATCTGTGATAATCATTGAAGACAGGTCGCCGGGGTCGCGATGTGAGAGGAATCCTAACGACAGTCGCCGCAGGTGCTCGGCAAGGGATATGCGCCCGGATGCGCTCATCTCGTATGCGCCTCGGAAGTTGGCACGGTAGGCGGCACGCTCCGCCGCCGCCATCACTCCCATGTATAAGACGAGTACGGCAATGATTGTCCATAGCCTCGTTGTGTCCAGCGGTGTGCCACTGCCGTCGAAACTGCGGAAGATGGTACTGACAGCCTCAATGGAGAGACAGAATGGTACTATGTTCACGAGATTGGCGAGCATCGTGAAACCGACGGGCTTCCGAAGTCGCTCGGTCTGCCCGATTGTAATGTTGTTGATTGCGTTCATATACAGTTCTCCTTTCATTTATGTGATATAATTAGCCAAAGATGCATGAAAACAATTCATTCCCCGCAAAATCATCCGTCCCCAAAATCCTTGCGGACAACTTGTGTTTTGCAAGACTTTGTTTAAGAAATTCCTTTTTCCCATATTGCTTTTAATTTTTGTTCAACGTCCAATGGTATGCGCTCGTATAGGCATCCCACATATTTTTATATATGCCCGGCGTGCGGCTCAGTTCCGTGTGCCGTCCCTGTTGCGCCACACGCCCCTCTTTCAGCACGACGATGTTGTCTGCCGACACGATGGACGATAGACGGTGAGCAATGACTATCACCGTCTTGCCTTTCATCAACTTGGCAAGAGCCTGCTGCATGCGGTATTCGTTCTCCGGGTCGGCAAAGGCTGTAGCCTCATCAAGCACCAGTATCGGAGCATTCTTCAGTATGGCACGAGCCACGCAGACACGCTGCGCCTCGCCGCCGGAGAGATAGACGCCATTGTCACCGATGCGCGTCTGATAGCCTTGTGGCAGGCGGCTGATGAAGTCGTGGCATTGTGCGGCACGGGCGGCATCCTCCACCTGCTTTGCCGTCGCATGGGGACAGCCCACAGCAATGTTCTCATAAAGTGTGTCGTAGAAGAGGAACGTGTCCTGAAAGACAAACGACACGAGGCTCATCAGCCGTTCCGTGGCTATCTCCTTGATATTTACCCCGCCAATGCGGATTTCCCCTTCCGTCACATCCCAGAAACGGGGTATCAGGTTGGCAACGGTCGATTTGCCGCTGCCCGACGGTCCCACGAGGGCGGTTATCGCACCTTGTCTTGCCGCGAACGAGATGTCACGCAAGGCTTCAGTCCGTGTGCCCTCGTCCGTGTTCTCGTATGCAAACGACACGTGCCGGAACTCAATGTCGCAGGTCACGGGCATCTGCGGATGCTTTGACTCCGCCACAGGACATCGGTTCAGGATGCGGTCGATACGCTCCACGCCTTCATCTATCTCCCGTGTGCTGCTGCCGAGATACATCAGCTTATAGACCGGTGATGCCACGCCCGGACCCATGATGATGAAAAACAGCCACACGGCGGCGAGGGCAATGCTTCCGGGAGTGGCCTGCAACAGCATGATGCCGACGGGAAGAATGAACGTGACAACGGAATTAAGCAACACCGTGAACGCAATCATTCCACTCTGATAGGTATCACACACGCGAAGTGCGAATGTCTTGTACGCCTCTATCTCCGCATGGAAGCGACGGAACGATAGAACGCTCTGCCCGAATATCTTCACCACAGGCATACCGCGCACATACTGCACGGCAGAGGCCGACATCTGTTCCTGTGCGTCGAAATAAGCTCTGGTGAACTCCTGTGCTTTCTTGCCCATGAAATTGCCGAACTGCAGGGCGATGCTCAGGGCTATGACCGCAAGGCATACCGCCGCTATCCACCCGGAGAGCGAGAAGAAGATAGCAAACATCACCGCCACCGTGGCGACGACATTCACTATGTCGGGGATGGTGTGGGCGATGAATGTCTCCATTTTCTCAATGTTCTGTTCCATCGTTTTCTTGATGGCTCCCGTTGATGTGTTAGTCAGAAAGCCTAATGGCAACCGTCCGATATGTTCAGAGAGTCTCACACGCATACCGTAGAGAATGTTGAATGCCGCCACATGCGAAGCCATCAGTGAGGCATAAAGCGTCAGCAAGCCGAGGGCGAGGCCTCCGAGCGCAGTCCATCCCAAAAGCTCCATGGTTGCGCCATTGGCTGAAGTCGGTGAACCGCCATGTTCCAGCAGTTTCCGAAGGATTTCATACACAGCCCAATAGGGCACCAGCATACATACGGCACTCGCCGCCGACAACACGCCTGCCACGATGAGCAGTCCCTTGCGCTGTCCCGCTATCTCCATCAGCCGGGACAAGCCTTTCTTTTTCCTTTCTTGTTTCATACTCTGTTGTTATCTTTGGTTGATTATATCCATTCTTGCCAATTGGATGAATAATGGACCTTTCGGTTGAGCAAGGGTAGGGAGCTTGCTCACTCTGCCGAGTGTAAGAAAGGTGCGCAAAAGCGAACGATATTCCGAAACGTTCAAAATCTATCATACTTCGGTTTCATATATGTTCATTATATTCTTCCATCCCTGTATCTCGAAGCGCACGTATTCCTCAACTATCCGACCTATCTCCTGTCTCTGAATGTTGTGCATCAGCATTTCTTCAAACAGTGTGAACATCCATACGGTGTGCAGATGTATGAAGAAATCGGATACCGCGACATTGATTTCCGGGTGTCTTTGCTTGTTGTCGGCGAACCATGCCTTGACCTGCTCGGTAGCCCTGTTGGTGAACTGCTCCCGGAATGTCTCCAACGAAGAACCTTGCGCAAGAAACAACAAGATTCTCATAAGCGTCCTGTACTTGTCAATCAACTGCACATATTCGTTCACACAATCCCTGAAATAAGCCTCCGAGAACATTTCCAAGGCATCCCTGCCACTTTGTCCATGATGCTTTTCCAATAACCGCTTGAACTCATCAGTCACGGGGCGGACTACCGCCTGAAACAGTTCGTCCTTGCCCGCAAAATAGTTATAGACATTGCCCACGCCCATTCCAGCGGCATCGGCAATATCACGCATGGAAGTTTTTAGGAAACCTTTCCTTGCGAATTTGCCTCGGGCCGCTTTCAATATCATTTCCCGTATGTTGCTTTTGAGTGTCTGCATAAGTTAACTCCATATTTTTTTCGGATGCAAAATTACTAAAATCCAATCAGTTACGCAATACCCATAAATAATGATTGAATACAAAGCATCTTATCTCCAGCTATTTACATGGCGAAAAACATGCAACAATGAATGAATAGAGTTTTTGTTCAGCTACTATTGCTCGCGTCCCCTAATCATTTGTTGGTAATTTCGGCTTCACAAGAAAGATGTGCATCAGAATGTTCAGAACTTATAACCATTTGGCAGCATAATCATAACCTCATGCCTCGTTTACGTTTCTTCTTCCTGCGAAGAATCTCCGCCATTTCCTGATTGGCTTCCGCATCGGCGGCGTTGTAGGAAGAACTGCCGTTCAGCAATCCTAATGAGCCGCTGAAAAACTCGCCGTGTCCAGTGGGGGACGGTAACGATGCATTATGCGTTTCTGAAACATGGTGTTTTGTTTCTGATGCCAGTTCCATTCGCTCCTTGTATCTATTGCACTGCAATGCCGCATTAATCTTGGAATAACTGAAACGCCTGTCCACTTTGGAGCCGTTGAAATGATAGCCGTTCTTGGTGAAGACCACGCCCTGTATTTCGTCCGTCTGCCCTTTGTGCTTGAACTGCACTTCCACGCCCTGCCGATTCAGGTTGGCGACAAGCACGTCCCAATTGCCGCACCTGCCGACCTCGGTTTTGAGGATGTCGTAAAGCTCGTACTTTATCCTGTCCGGCTCTTTCAGCCGCTCACGCTTGACGTTATCCTTGCCGTTTGCAATATGTAGTCCATGTTTCCGCGTAAGTTCCTTGCAGATACGGGTGCTACGCAGCAGCTCGTTCCTGTCAGAAATGGTGTTTCCACAGTGGCGAACGCCCTCAGTTCTTTTTCCGTCAGGTACTCCCTTTCCTTGAAGTCCGGGTAATGGTTTGGAAGCGCAACCGTTGCAATATTCTTCCCATGTCACGTATTTCGGCTGTATGCCAACCGTCGCATTATGGGGCAAATGTCACTGACCGTCAGATAAATACCCAAATTCGCTCATTTCTGCGTTTTTATCGAAGATTTTTACGTAAAACCGATGTAACTGCGATAGTACTTACAAGCAACAGCGACTATACTTACAAGGCGCAAAGACGTTACTGAGAGGTCGCCATGATAGTACTGCCGAGGCGTAAAGCGGCTTGTAGCGATTATTGCCTCACTATGGCACAATATTGCCCTTTACCAGGGCAATAATTTGCCATTGCCAGGCACAAAACAATACGTCGGGAGGTTTATAAAAGCACCACTCTTCTTTTTACTCTTCACTCTTCACCAAATCGGTTGAAACCCCGATAAACACTGGGGTTGCGAGAGGTGAAGAGTGGCGCACTACTCTTCACCACTCTTCACCTTCGGATTGCGCACGGAATTGAAACGGAAGCTCTCCCTGTTCGGTCGGGGGCTGAAACCACTTTTTTTATGTCCCACAGATTCCACAGATTTACACAGATTTTCCGGGTGAAGAGTGGGTGAAGAGTAGTGAAGAGTGGCGCGCCACTCTTCACCCGTATAAATCCATTAGATACAAACACTTACACCATTTCCGTGAAGAGTGAAGAGTGTTTTTGAAAGTGGCTTACTATTACGGCGGATTTGAAATCCGGCGTAAATCATTATTCCACAACCACCTATAATATCTTCACGAAAGAAAGTTGGGAAAAAGCTTGCATTCGGCTCAAAAAGACGGTCATCTATTAAGACCCGCCGGAGGCTTAAATGATGGCAGACGCCGGTCATCAATGAAGCCCCCAAAAGGACTAGGGCAGTTTATTTCATCCTCCTGAATACGAAAATACAAAAATAATTTGGAGGTTTCAGGAATTAATCGTAAATTTGCACCAAAATCTTAATAGATTCATAACTAGCTAACTTGTAATTATTAATAATTCAACCAGACAATGAAACAAAAACATTTAATTTGGGGAGCTGCGGTTGCATTGACCTTCCTCTTCAGCGCATCAGCTATTGCACAGCCAAGACACACCAAGAAAAAGGTGAAGAAAGTGGTTGAGGCAAAAGCAGGAGTATGTCCGTTTACGGACAAATGGGTAGAAGACGAGACTAAGTTCGCGGATCGCAAAGAAAAAGCCCATGCTACTTTCGTGCCTTATTCTTCTACTGCTTCCATGCAGCAGGACGATTACTACAAATTTCCATGGCTCACTCCTAAGCGTGCCAACTATCTGTTGCTCAACGGCAAGTGGAAGTTCCACTATACTGCCGACTGGAAACAGGGCAAGCCTGAGAAGGATGATTTCTGGGCTGACAACGCAGACGTTTCTTCATGGAAGGAACTCCAGGTGCCTCTCAACTGGGAGATGGCTGGATACGATGTTCCGGTTTACAACAACGTAGGTTATCCTTTCGAGAACAAACCGCCGTTCATCACAGCCTTCAAGGATAACTTCGACAAGAATCCGGTAGGTTCTTATCGCCGTAACTTCAATCTGCCTGAAGGTTGGGAAACAGGAAAGCGTGTGTTCCTGCACTTCGATGGTGCCTGCAGCGCCATCGTGGTTTGGGTAAACGGCAAGTATGCCGGCTATTCACAGGGTGCCAATACAGATGCAGACTTCGATGTTACCAACCTCGTTCGCAAGGGCGACAACAACGTATCAGTTCGCGTTTACCGATGGAGCGACGGTTCTTACCTGGAGGGACAGGATATGTGGCACCTCGGTGGTATCCACCGCGATGTTTATCTCGTAGCTACTCCTAAGACTTTCGTGGCAGACCATTACATCACATCTGCCCTGAACAGCGATTACACATCGGGCAACCTGAATGTTGACCTGACTATCAATAACGCTACCAAGGAGAAATCTGAAAAGACGCTGGAAATCGAGCTCCTCGACCCTCAGGGCAAGTCTGTTGCCAAGCAGTCTGCTCAGGTAGCGATGACCGCAAAGGATGCTCAGAAGAACTGCCGCCTTACCATCGACAACCTGACCGGTCTGAAGGCTTGGACCTCAGAGCAGCCTAATCTCTATACCGTTATCGTTCGCCAGAAGGCTGGCAACCAGGAAGAGATGGTTTTCTCTACCAAATACGGCTTCAGAGAGGTGACTATCAAGGACAAACTGGTTTATATAAATGGCAAGCGAGTATTCTTCAAGGGTGTCAACACCCAGGATATTCACCCGCTCTATGGTCACGCCATCGATGTGGAGACTATGCTTCGCGACGTGATTCTAATGAAACAGGCCAATGTGAACACCGTCCGTACCAGCCACTATCCTCGTCAGGCTAAGATGTATGCGATGTTTGACTACTACGGATTATACTGTATGGATGAGGCTGACGTAGAGTGCCACAACAACCAATCTCTCTCAAACAACCCTACATGGCGCGCAGCCTACGTTGACCGCACAGAACGTATGGTATTGAGAGACCGCAACCATCCTAGCGTAGTACTCTGGTCGCTCGGTAACGAGTCAGGCGGTGGCGACAACTTCCAGGCTACCTACGATAAGGTGAAGGAGCTTTTGCCTGGTCGCGACGCGTGGGTTCACTACGAGGGTTACAATCACGGTGCCAAGTACTCAGACTTCGGTTCAGACATGTATCCAAGAATCGAGGTAGTGAAGAAGCAGATGGATGGCCTACACAACAAGCCATACTTCATCTGTGAATATGCTCACGCAATGGGTCAGGCTGTAGGTAACCTGCAAGAATACTGGGACCTCATCGAGGCAAGTACCGGTATCACCGGTGGCTGCATCTGGGACTGGGTTGACCAGGGTATCTACGATACACGCCGCATCCGCAAGGGGCTTCCTCTGAAGGATCCAAAGACCGGACTCCACTACTACACATCCGGTTACGACTATACCAAGATGAACAACGGCTACAGAGGATTCCAGGGCGACTTCATGAGCAACGGTATCATCACTCCAGGCAGAGAGTGGACAGCCAAGCTCACTGAGGTGAAGTATGTTTACAGAGATGTAAACTTCGAGTCTTTCTACAGCCGCGTACTCACATTGAAGAATAAGTGCGCATTCACCAACCTGGCAGACATCTATGATCTCAGCTACGAGGTGCTCCGCAATGGTGTATCTGTAGAGAAAAACCAG
The DNA here is from genome assembly GCA_022741625.1 of Prevotella sp. GTDB lineage: Bacteria > Bacteroidota > Bacteroidia > Bacteroidales > Bacteroidaceae > Prevotella. The sequence continues at coordinate 11,387 of JAIINY010000021.1, forward strand.
GTGTCTATCCCATCTGTATTGCCAGGCAAGACCTGCGACATCAACATCCCATACACCACCGCAGTGGATGATAAGGCAGAGTATGTCATCACCTTCCGCCTCGTTCTGAAGAAGGCTACTTCGTGGAGCAAGCAGGGTTATGAGATGGCTCAGCAGCAGTTCAAGCTTTCTGCAGAGAATGCAGGCAGCACATCTGTTGCCGACCCAACCTTCGTACAGAAAGGTCATGGCACTTTGCCAGCTATCCAGGAGAAGGGCAAGCTGAAGGTGAAGGGTAACACCATTACCGGTAATAACTTCAGCATCACATTCGGTGAGGATGGAGCCATTGCCAACTGGACTTATCGCAATACTCAGCTCGTTCAGCCTAATGCAGGTCCTGACTTCAACGGCTTCCGCCGCATCGCTAACGACAACGTGAACCTGGGTGCTACAGGTGGTGTTGCCGAGAACGAGAACAAGGAAGAGGGTGCACTCACCGGTAAGAAGATGATGGTGAAGACTCCTAAGAAGCAGGGCAAGAATGTGGTTGTAGAGACTGCCGTTACCAATGGTAAGGATACACACCAGATTGCTTACATCATCTATCCTAACGGAACCGTGGATATGAAGGTAACTACCAATAATTCTTCCAAGGAAACCCGTAGAATCGGTATTACCATGCAGTTTGCTCCTGGCTTCGAGAACGTGGAGTATTATGCCAAGGGGCCTTGGAGCAACTACCTTGACCGACAGAGAGGTTCGCTGTTAGGTTTGTACAAGACTACCGTGGATGGCATGTTCGAAGAGCAGAGTGCTCCTCAGACCATGGGCGACCGCCAGGGCTTGCGCCAGTTGACACTCGACAACAACAGCACGAAGTTGCAAATCACCACCGAGGGCATGGTAGCCTTCTCGTTGTCTCACTTCGATGATGCCCAGTTCGACTACGACGTATTCTATGGTGGCAAGCATCCTTACGACCTGGTACGCTCTAACCAGATTTTTGCTCACTTCGATTTCTGGCAGCGTGGTATCGGTAACCACAGTTGTGGTGGCGACTCTTGTCTGCCACAGTACATGACTCCAACAGGAGCTCATGAGTTCACCTTGCGCTTCACTCCAATGGCGAAATAAGGAAAAAGAATAAGATATAAAAAAGTGGGTGCTACACGAATTGTTGTAGCACCCACCTTTTTTATATCTTGTCTTATTCTTATGTTTGAATGTTTAGTAATCCTGGATGTAACCCTTGGTAAACATGTCATACGACAGGGCTTCCAGTTCAGCGAGCGTCATGTGCTCCACGGCATGCTCTATCTTGCGAATCAACTCGTCTCGCTTGAAATCGTCGTTATCGCTCAGGCGCGATGTAAATCTATTGCTCATACTCGTTCGTAATTATTTATTATATTATTATCATACGCCTTATGGCTGATTAACCGGATGTTAGGAGGAAGCTTTGGCGCTGCTGTTCCGGCAGTTACCACGTTTTCCACAGATGTGGATAAAGATGTTTCTACCCTGATTTCATCCCATAATCCGGCATCGAGGAAAGCCTGATGGGTGATGGCGCCACCTTCTACTATCAGCGATTGCACCTTATTATTATATAGGTACTGCATCATCTGCTTCAACACCTCTTTCTTACCCTTGGAGAAGTCCAAGCCCTCGAAACAAGGATGATGGCGATCGATGACCAGTCGCATCGGATCCTTTCCGCTCCAGTCTCTTACGTTGAGCTGGCTATGGTCACGCTCATCGGTGATTCTACCTACCAGGATGGCATCGTTCTCGGCACGAAGCTTATGCGAAAGCATCTTGGTAAAAGGTGACGAAATCGCCATTGCCTGATAATTATTATCCAGAAAGCCATTCGCCGTCTGCGCCCATTTCAGGATGATGTATGGTCGCTGATGGGTATTGAAGGTGATGAAGCGCTTGTTCAGTTCGAGGCATTCCGCCTCTAGAACACCCACCGTTACCTCAATGCCTGCCTCACGAATCTTCCGGATGCCACGACCCTGCACCTTGGCGAAAGGATCCACGCAGCCACAGACACATCTCCTTACACCTTTTCTTACGATAAGGTCGGCACAAGGAGGCGTCTTGCCATAATGAGAACAGGGTTCGAGACTCACATAGATAGTGGCTTGGCTTAACAGATGCTCATCTTCAGGCTTAACTGAAGCAAAGGCATTAACTTCAGCGTGCCCCTCACCACATCTTACATGATAACCCTCGCCGATGATTCTGCCCTCCTCGCTCACGATGACGGCGCCCACCATCGGATTAGGCTTCGCATTCTGCCTACCGTTCTTAGCCAACTGCAGGCAGCGGCGCATGAACATTTCGTCTATCTCCTGCAGACTAAGCGGTTCGCCCGTCTGCGGATTCAGAAAAGATACTTTATTTCGTTCCATATCCTATTTTTTTTCGATTTTCTTACTCATTTTCGATAAATTGTCGTACCTTTGCTCTCAAATCAAATCGCAACAAGCAATATCAAGATGAAAACGTATCAGCAACTTTGGCAATCCCTCACCCCACTTTATGATGCTGGCGAAGCACAGGCTATCGTCCGCACCGTGCTTGATGTGAAGTACGGAATGACTCTGACCGACATAATCTGCGGCAAAGTTAATGAAATATCTGCAGACGAGGAAAGAAAACTGGAAGAAATTATCATAAGACTGCAAAAAGGAGAACCTGTGCAGTATGTTTTGGGCGAAGCCGACTTTGCCGGCAGGCCCTTTCACGTGGAGCCAGGCGTGCTGATTCCAAGACCGGAAACCGCAGAACTCTGCCAATGGATAGAGAAGGATATGATCGAAAAATCAATCGTTTCTTCGGGAGATTCTTCAGAAGATTCTCCAGAAGATTCTTCGGGAAATTCTCCTCAGGCGACAGACGACGCTAAGCTGATTCTTGATATTTGCACAGGATCCGGCTGCATTGCCATCACATTAGGACTCAACATTCCTAATTCTGAGGTTACAGGATGGGATATTTCGGAAGATGCCCTCCGAATAGCACAAGGAAATGTGGAAATGATGAAAGCCGGAAATGTCAGAATAGAACATCAGGATGCATTGGCTTTGCCAAAAGCAGCAGAGACTGATAACGAAAAAATGAAGGGCAACGATGATAAAGAGGTTGTGAAGCCCAAGGGTGAAGCAAAGACTCCTTCCACCCCAAAATGGGACCTCATCGTGAGCAATCCTCCTTATATCTGCGAAAAGGAGAAAGCAGATATGGAGAAAAACGTCCTTGATTACGAGCCCGATCTCGCCCTCTTTGTTCCCGATGAAGATCCTCTGAAGTTCTATCGGGCCATCGCCGAGTTCGCCTCATTAGAATTGCGAAGCTGGGGCATGCTCTATTTCGAAATCAACCCTCTTTACGAAAAGGAGACAAGAGAAATGCTCGAAGGATTTGGCTTCAAGAATATTGAAACCAAAGAAGATGCTTTCGGAAAGAAGAGAATGATGCGAGCTATGAAATAGACTATTAGATAAGCGGATTGCAAATCTATCCAGAAAGTCCACCGCCAGGCGTCCCTGCGGATTTGCAATCCGCAGTAAAAAAAGGTTTGACCTATCAAAACCGGAGGATTTGTAATCCTCCCAATAAAACATAAATGCATTATGGAATATTATAACAACTCCAAGCGCCCCAAGAAGCCGATGACTGAGCAGCAGGCACTTCTGAAGCTCACCACTCTCTGTACCCAAGCCGAACATTGCTCGCAGGAAATGCTCGACAAGATGAAGAAGTGGGAACTCCCAGAGGACGCAATCGCCCGAAATATGGAATTCCTGACCCAGAAAAAATTCATCGATGACGAGCGATTCACCCGCTTCTTTATCAACGACAAGATAAAATACAACAAATGGGGCCGCAGAAAAGTGGAACAGGCTCTTTGGATGAAGCACATCCCGAAGGAAATCTCCGACCCAATCTTCGAGGAAATCGAGGACGACATGTATTTGGAAACCCTTCTTCCTCTCCTAAAAAACAAATACAAAACCATCAAAGCCAAAAACGACTACGAACGCTCGATGAAACTCATCCGCTTCGCCCTCGGCAGAGGCTATAGTATGGATGTGATTCACAAATGCATCGACAAAATGAAAGAAGAAGATCTGGGAGACATCGATTTCGAAGACGACTTCTAAAGTATTGAACAGTTCAAAGTAACAATATGAAACTCAGTCTATTAGGAAATATCATAGATTTTCTCTTTCCCCGTTACTGTGCCATCTGCGATGAGCGACTTCTGGGCACAGAGGAGATGCTATGCGCCACCTGTCTCCAGGACCTCCCGATTACCCCAACCTGGGAAGACCCCTACGAGAACAACCTGGCTAAAATGTTCTGGGGGCGCATTCCTGTCGAAAAATGCGTCGCCCTCTTCTATTATCACAGCCACTCCAACCCAAGCTACATCATCTATAAGCTGAAATACCATCATCGTCCCGATGCCGGAAACTATCTGGGAAGACTCATCGCCAGCAAAGGTATCGAATCAGACCTCTTCAAGGATATAGATGCCATCATCCCTATCCCCATCACGAAGTCAAGAAGGAAGACCCGCGGCTATAATCAGAGCGAGGAAATAGCCAGGGGAATACAGGAAAGAACCCATCTCCCCATCATTACAGATGCCATCCGACGAGTAACCTTCACCGGAAGTCAAACCCAAAAGGACAGATGGCAGCGACAGGAAAACGTAAAACATGTATTCCGGTTATCAGATACCTATCACGACAGAGACGGCAAACACCCCATCACCAATCTTGCCGGCAAGCATCTGCTTATCGTCGATGACGTCTGCACCACAGGCGCCACCCTCATCTCCTGCTGCGAAGAACTGCAGAAGGCAGGCAAGATGAAATTCAGCATCGCTACTATAGGATGGGCTGCAGAATAAGCGCCAAATTTCCAGCCAAATTTCTAGCCAACTTCTCAGCTAAGTTTCCCTTCAGCCCCCACCCAGCCCCCACTTTGCAAGCCAATATCACGCACAAGGTATAAAAAATCTATAATAAATGCCCTATTTATATGGATAACTCGTTTTTTTGTAGTACCTTTGCAAAGAAATAATAATAATTTAATCCTTATATGATTATGGACAAGTTAAAGAAAGAATTCGCATCTAAGTTATTGAAGGTTAAGGCTATCAAATTGCAGCCTAACGATCCTTTCACTTGGGCTTCTGGCTGGAAGTCTCCTTTCTATTGTGACAACCGCAAGACCCTCTCTTTCCCAGAACTCCGCAACTATGTGAAGCTCGAACTCGTACACGCTATCCTGGAGCAGTTCCCAGAGGCTGACGCTGTTGCAGGTGTAGCTACTGGCGCTATCGCACAGGGTGCATTGGTGGCAGACGAATTGAACTTGCCTTTCGTTTATGTTCGTTCTAAACCAAAGGATCATGGTATGCAGAACCTCATCGAAGGTGAGCTCGATCCTAAGGCTAAGGTTGTTGTTGTAGAGGATTTGATTTCTACAGGCGGCAGCTCACTCAAGGCTGTAGAGGCTCTTCGCAAGAACGGCAATGAGATTGTAGGTATGGTGGCTAGCTACACTTACGGTTTCCCAGTAGCAGAGAAGGCCTTCGCTGATGCTAACGTGAAGCTGGTTACTCTTACAGACTACGAGCACGTGGTAGAGGAGGCTCTCGAGACGGGTTACATCAAGCAGGAAGACGTAGAGTTGCTCCACGAGTGGCGCAAGGACCCAGCTAACTGGAAGAAGTAATTTTTTACCCATCAATAATGAGTACAAGTACATTCGAAAGTAATATCAAACAGATTCCTCACAAGCAGGAATCTGTTTTTAATACTTTGAGCGACCTCAACAACCTGCAGGTGCTCAAAGATCGCTTCGAGCAGGTGAAAGACCAGATTCCTGAGGACAAGAGAAAGGAAATGGAGAAACTCAAGGACCTGAGATTCGACAGCGACAGCATCACTATCAACGCTCCTATGGTGGGCGACCTCAAGATGCGCATCATCGACAGAGATTTTCCCAAAACCATCAAGTTTGAAACAGAGAACAGCCCTATCCCATTCAATTTCTGGATTCAGCTGCTCCCTACAGGAGAATTTTCTTGCAAGATGAAACTCACCATCAAGGCTGAGCTCAATATGTTTATCAAGGGTATGGTGAAGAAGCCATTGCAGGAAGGCATCGAGAAGATTGCAGATGCACTGGCGATGATTCCTTACCAGGATTAAAAATAAAGAAATTATGGCACATAAACTTTGGGAAAAGAACTTTGAAGTAAACAAGGAAATCGAACGATTCACCGTAGGTCGAGACCGTGAGCTCGACCTCTATCTCGCCAAATACGATGTGCTTGGCAGTATGGCACACATCACCATGCTCGAAAGCATCGGACTTTTGGAAAAGGATGAACTTACCCAGCTCCTCGCAGAATTGAAGAATATCTACACCATCGCCGAAAAAGGCGAGTTTGTTATCGAAGACGGCGTGGAGGATGTTCATTCCCAAGTAGAATTGATGCTCACCCAGAAACTAGGCGATATGGGCAAAAAGATTCATTCAGGACGCTCGCGCAATGATCAGGTTTTGGTAGATCTCAAGCTCTTCACCCGTCACGAGTTGAAGGAGATTGTGGATGCGGTCAAGATCCTCTTCGACGAGCTGATCCAGAAGAGCAACCAATATAAGAACGTATTGATGCCTGGCTACACCCACCTGCAGGTGGCTATGCCTTCATCTTTCGGACTCTGGTTTGGCGCTTATGCTGAAGGACTTGCTGACGATATGCTATTCCTTCAGGCAGCCTACCGCATGACCAACCGCAACCCATTGGGTAGCGCAGCAGGCTACGGCAGCTCTTTCCCTCTGAACCGCACCATGACAACCGAACTGCTCGGTTTCAACAGCATGGACTATAATGTGGTCTATGCCCAGATGGGTAGAGGAAAGATGGAGCGCAACGTAGCTTTCGCCATGGCTAGCGTGGCAGGAACCCTGGCAAAGATGGCTTTCGATGCCTGCATGTTCAACTGTCAGAACTTCGGCTTCGTGAAGTTGCCTAAAGAGTGTACCACCGGTTCAAGCATCATGCCTCACAAGAAGAACCCAGACGTATTCGAGCTGATTCGTGCCAAGAGCAACAAGCTCCAGAGCTTGCCACAGCAGATTATGCTCATCATGAACAACCTGCCTGTGGGTTATTTCCGTGATCTTCAGATTATCAAGGAAGTATTCCTCCCAGCTTTCGACGAGTTGAAAGACTGTCTGCAGATGGCTGCCTACATCATCAACAAGATGGAGGTTAACGAGCACATCCTCGATGATCCTCGTTATGATCCGATGTTCTCTGTTGAGGAAGTAAATCAGCTTGCCGCTAACGGAATGCCTTTCCGTGATGCTTACAAGACTGTGGGATTGGAAATCGAAGCTGGAGAATTCAAGCCTAACAAGGATATCCATCATACCCATGAGGGAAGCATCGGCAATCTCTGCAACGACAAGATCCAGGCACTCATGGAGCAGACTCTCTCTGAGTTCCATTTCGAGCGTATGGAGAATGCAGAAAAGAATCTCTTGAAATAAAGGATATCCCTTGAAATCAAAGAGAATCTTGAAATCAAAGAAATCTCTTAATACATTAGAATCTTTTTGAACTCAATGAAGAAAAAAACATCTATATATAATCATATATATAATAAGGTGTATATATATAATAAGGTGAAGAGAATGGCAGCAAAAGCTGTGCTCTTCACCTTTTTGTGTATCTGTCTCATTCTTTCCTCCTCGCTTCTGGCATCCTGCGATGCAGACAACAGCATCAGTACCCGATACCCATGCCAGTTTATCTTCCGAACCATCTACCATCCAGGAAGCAGCATTGAGACAGCTCTCCAAGGAGCCGGCACCTACACCATGATTAGTGCCAAAAAGATAAATGGTGCCTGGAATATCTACTCCACCCTGAACGATGGCAAGAACCATACTGAAACCATCGTCCTCTCTACTGCCAAGGAAAATTATGCCAACTATAGCTATCTGGGAGCAGGAAACGACCTGAAGGATGCTACCAAGAATGGTTTCATCCTCGGCACATCCAACTTCAATGGCTATGTAGCATGGGACAGGCAATGCCTGAACTGCATCCTGCAATATGGCGGTACCAACTATCCACTGGAGTGGACAGGCAACAGACAATCGGTCATCTGCAACAAGTGTAAAAGAGTATATAGCCTTGAAAACGGTACCATCACAAGCGGTGGACAGGGAAAAGAAGACAAGATGCTGATGCAATATCGGGTAACCTACACAGGTATTGGCAGCGTGCTGACAGTAGGAAATTAGGTCTCAACGAGAAAAATGCACCTTTTTGAAGAAAAATGGCGTGTTTTTTCTTAAAAGTTGTAAATCCATTTGGTGGAACCGGGAAATTATATTACCTTTGCACTCGCAATTAAGTAACGCGGAAATAGCTCAGTTGGTAGAGCACAACCTTGCCAAGGTTGGGGTCGCGGGTCCGAGTCCCGTTTTCCGCTCCAACTCTAACGTTTACCATGCCGCAATGGTGGAATTGGTAGACACGAGGGACTTAAAATCCCTTGGCCAGTAATGGCTGTGCGGGTTCGAGTCCCGCTCGCGGCA
>JAIINY010000290.1:0-3527 GCA_022741625.1 Prevotella sp.
GAGATGGATATCTCCTGCAACATCTGCGGTGGCAAGGGCTGTAACTTCTGCAAGCATACAGGATGGGTTGAAATCCTGGGTTGCGGTATGGTTGACCCTCACGACCTCGAGGCTTGTGGCATCGACAGCAACGTATATACCGGTTATGCATTCGGTATGGGCGTGGAGCGTATCACCAACCTGAAGTATCGTGTGAGCGACCTTCGCCTCTTCTCAGAGAACGATACCCGCTTCCTGCGTGAATTCGAATCAGCAAAGTAATTCATTAATAAGAATCAACATGAAAAAAATTACAGTTAACACCATCATTGCGCTCGCATTGAGTTCAATGTGCTTAAGTTCTTGCATCGGATCTTTCGGCTTGACCAACAGTGTGCTCAGCTGGAACAAACGTGCGACAGACAACAAGTTCATCAACGAGTTGATTTTCATTGTCATCAGCCCTGCTTATGCAGTCTGCTCAGTAGCAGACTTATTTGTACTCAACTCTATCGAGTTCTGGACTGGCGACAAAGTGATTGCCAACGTTGGTAAGACTCAGAATGTTACTGGCAAGGATGGCAGATTGTATGCCATCAAGACTCTGAAGAATGGCTACGAGATTACCGACCCTGCGGGTGAGAAGTCTTACTTCGTGTTCGACAAGAAGAACAAGAGCTGGTCTTACAGCAAGGATGGCGACATCCGCGAGCTCTTCAGCTTCAACGAGGATGGCAGCATCCAGGCTTGCCTGCCTAACGGACAGAAGATGAACGTAGAACAGAACGAGATTGGTCTTTACCAGCTCCGCATGGCTGTTAACGACGGATTGTATTTTGCTTGCAACAAATAAGCTTGCAACAAGTAGAATACGACCCTATCATATATGAAAAAGGTGAGTCATCAAAGAAATGGCTCACCTTTTTTATTTTCTTTCATTCCATTATTCTTCTCCTTTATTATAATAAATAAGGTGTTTCTGCGTTAGATAATGTATGAAACAAAGATTATTCATTCTCACAATATGCCTGATTGCCGCCCTGAAGATGATGGCACAGGAATTTACGCTGCACGGCAGGGTGACTGATGAAGACAGCCATCCCATAGAGCTTGCCACCATATCCGTGGCAAGCCAGGGAAAGGTGGCCTTTACCTCGCTGAAGGGAGAGTTCAGCATGCGCCTTCATTCTGCCGACAGCGTGACGGTCAAGTTCTCCATGATAGGATACAAGAGCAAGGTTAGAGTGCTGAGAAAACCTCGGGGAAGGCAAAACCTGCAGGTAGTTCTCCACACCGATGCTGCCACGCTGGGAGAAGTGAATGTAACGGGAGAAAAGATCCAGACCGGCCAGACGCAGGAAATCAAACTCAAGGATGCCAGACTGGCTCCTTCTGCCAACAGCAATGCCGTAGAAGGTATCATCCAGCAGCAAGCCGGCGTAAGCACCCACAACGAACTTTCATCACAATATAATGTGCGTGGCGGTGCTTTCGACGAAAACTCCGTATATATTAATAATGTAGAGGTCTATCGTCCTTATCTCGTACGGAGCGGTCAGCAGGAAGGTCTCTCCATCATCAATCCCTACATGGTAGATAAAATCGAATTCTCTACGGGTGGATATGCCGCCAAATACGGAGACAGGATGAGTTCTGCACTCGACATCACCTACAAGACTTTAAAGGCAAAGGGAAAGAAACCCCTCCTAGAAGGAAGCGTAGCTGCCAGCCTGCTCGGAGCGGATGCCTACATAGGATTGGGAACCCGGAAGCTGTCATGGCTCAACAGTGTGAGATACAAGACCACAGCCTACCTGCTCGGCTCGATGGAAACCAAGGGAGAATACAAGCCGAACTATCTCGACTATCAGACTTATCTGAGCTATCAGCCCAACAAGCGTTGGAAGATTGATTTCATCGGAAACATCTCTGACAATCACTACAATTTCGAACCGTCCGACCGTGAAACCACCTTCGGAACAATGGAAAACGTCAAGAACTTTAGAGTATATTTCGATGGTCAGGAGAAGGACCGTTTCCTCACCTATTTCGGAACGCTGGGCATCACCCGCAACATCACCTCCAACACCAGCATCTCGCTCCTGGGCAGTGCTTTCTACACCAGGGAACAGGAGAAATACGATATCCAGGGACAGTATTGGCTAGACCAGACCGAAACCTCCGAAAACCTGGGTGTAGGAACTTACTTCGAGCATGCCCGCAACTATCTCACGGCGCGTGTGATGAGTGCCAAGCTGATGCTGAAACATAAGGTACAGAAGCATGATTTGGAGGCAGCAGTCACACTGAAACGGGAGCACATCGAAGAAAATTCCGTAGAATACGAGATGAGAGATTCTGCCGGATACAGCAGCCCGCACACCGGAAAAGACCTCTACATGTACTATTCCATGAAGGCTAGAAACGAATTGAACGCCAACCGCATAGAAGCCTATCTGCAAGATACTTACCGCTTCACAAGTGGAGGAGATTCTACCAAGTCTGGCGATATCAGGCAGACGCTCTATACACTGAACTATGGTCTTCGCCTGAGCCATTGGAACTTCAACCGGGAAACTATCCTGAGCCCGCGCGTTTCTCTCGCCATCATTCCGGCAAGCCACGAGAACACGACGCTCCGTTTCGCTGCAGGACTCTATTATCAGGCACCTTTCTTCAAGGAGCTGAGAGATACATCCACCATCAACGGAGTAACCATCGCATCGCTCAACCAGAAAATCAAGAGTCAGCGAAGTATCCATTTCATTGCCGGTTACGACTACCGGTTCAAGGTGAATGAACAGAGATACAAGTTCTCAGCCGAAGCCTACTACAAGGCATTGAGCAATCTGGTGCCCTACTCTGTCAGCAATGTAAAGGTAGTTTATTACGGACAGAACGAATGCAGCGGTTATGCTGCAGGTCTCGACTTCAAGCTCTATGGCGAGTTTGTGCCCGGCACGGATTCCTGGCTTAGTCTGTCGCTGATGGATACCAGGATGAAGCTCAACGGCAAGAGCATCCCGCTTCCTACCGACCAGCGTTATGCGGTGAATCTCTTCTTCACCGATTACTTCCCAGGCAGCAGGAAGTGGCTCCTGTCTCTCAAGCTCGCCTTTGCCGATGGTCTTCCATTCGCTGCTCCTCATAGAGAATTGGAAACCAACAGTTTCCGTGCCACCGCCTATCGCCGTGCAGATATCGGAATGAGCTACCAGGTACTGGACAACCGCCATCAGGAACACAGAACATTCCTCAAGAATGTAACAGTGGGTATAGATTGCCTCAATCTCTTCGGCATTGACAATGTCAACAGCTACTACTGGGTAACCGATGTCACCAACCAGCAGTATGCCGTGCCTAATTATCTCACCGGCAGACAGCTCAATGCAAGAGTGTTACTAGAATTCTGACAAGTCAGAAGTTAAAAGCAGAGAGTAAGGAGTTAAAAGCAAGGAGTTTTAGCACTCAAAAATGGTGATTTTTCACATTATTCTAAATATTTAACCGTAGATAGTTCGCTATCTGCGGTTTTTTTCGTATCTTTG
>JAIINY010000291.1:0-3505 GCA_022741625.1 Prevotella sp.
AATATATACTTATCGGAAGTTGCTTATGATTGATATACAACAATTATCAGAAGAAGACTAAAAGATTGGCATGGAGAATAAAGATTTGACAAATATAAACGATGCTGCCTATCAGAAGTTGATAGACAACATAACCACGCTATGGGGTGAGGCAAAGTCTAAAGCCATTGCTGCGGTCAATACGGAATTGCTTGATGCCAACTGGCATACAGGAAAGTATATCGTTGAATATGAACAAGGTGGTAAACAAAGAGCCGAATATGGCAAAAGGTTACTTGTAAACCTTGCAAAGGATTTGACAGCAAGAAACGGAAAAGGATTCAACCGTACAAACCTTACCTATATGCGCAAGTTATACTTGGCATTTCCAAAATGTGGGACACTGTCCCACAAATTGACATGGAGCCATTATTATGAACTGTTGAAGTGTGATAATACGCTTGAAATGCAGTTCTATTATAAGGAATCCATCAAGGAATGTTGGAAAGTTAGGGAACTGAAAAGACAGATGAAAAGTTGCCTGTTTCAGCGACTTGCACTAAGCACAGATAAGGCAGGAGTTCTTGCCTTGGCTAACGAGGGACATCAAGTACAAACTCCGCAAGATATTATTCGCGACCCTTTTGTGCTTGAATTTGCAGGACTTCCAAAACAGAAACGCTATAAGGAGAGCGACTTAGAAAAAGCTTTAAAAGACCACATGGAGCAATTCCTTTTAGAAATGGGGCGTGGTTTTGTGTATGTATTTAGAGCCTTATAACTAACCATAACTTACTATGACTAACCAAACATAAAGCCTTGATTTTCAATACTCTTTGATTTTTAACACTTTCTGAGAGCTTTTTGGCAGTTCCCGATTTTCCACATATTTTTGCAGCGTATTTCTACCGTGGAGAATTTGCGGAGCTTTTATTTTGTCATATCGTGAACGTAGTTGACAAGAGTTTACGAGTGGTTACAATGGAGGACAGATTTGAAAGCTGATAGGCAAAAAGCGTAATATCGTGGACAGGGTTGACAAAGGTTGTCAATGGTTCACTTCCGTTTACTCCATCGGTGGAATACTCAAAGTATGTAGAACATAGCAATATCAAAGAGTATGAGACCTACAAGAAAATGTGAATTTTGTGGCAAGACATTCGTACCAAGGAGCGGTATGCAGAAATACTGTTCCGAGGAATGTCAGGCAGAGGCAAAACGTCTTAGGAAGAAAAGACAGCAGGACTTGATTAACGGTATTGAGCCAATCATGGATCTGCAACATCAGGAGTATCTTACATTCTCCAAAGCAGCCATTCTGATGGGATGCACCCGACAGTATATCTACAAACTTGTGGCTAATGGCAAGTTGAAGGCTTCACGGTTGAGCAGCCGAAGAATGGCATTCGTAAGAAAGGCTGATATAGAGAAGATGTTTGAGGGTAACCCCTACAAGCGTGTGGTTCCTGCCAGCAAGAGCAAGCCCTGTAAAAAGGCAAAAACAGAAAAGCCAACACAAAACCGGAAACCGACAAAAGGGAAAGAGGAGAATGAGGTGCTTGACTATTATTCGGGTGAAGAAGTGATGTCCATTTATAAGGTCAAGAAGTCTTGGCTCTATACATCCGCCAAGCGCAACCAGATACCGATGTGCCGTATCGCTGGCAAGAACTATTACAGCAAACGGCATATTGATGAGTTCTTCGGTACTGCCGTTGACCTCAACAGCATCACGGTATGGGTGACTGCTGATGATGTAGAGGAAGCCTTTAGCATGAGCAAGTCAGCACTTAGGGCATACACCTACCGCCATAAGATACCGACTAAGCGTGAGTATGGTCGCACCTATTATTCCAAGGAGCATCTTGAAGAACTTCGCAGGACTGACCTCATGAGCGATGACAGCTATTATACAACCGAACAGATGCAGCAATTGTATGGTCTGACAAGTGCCAACATCTGCCATATAGTGAGAGTTCACCATATCAGCAAGGTAAAAGTGGGTGTAAAAAATCTGCTTTTGAAGACGGATGTTGAGCGAGCGATGGCAGAAAGGGCAGCAAAAGGACTATGATTTCAAATGATTTCATCATTATCCATCAGTTACTATGAATAATTGGAGTCACGGAAGCATCATTTTATTCCTTTGCAGCTGTGAAGAGACACTTCACCACGAATAATCATCAATAATACATATCAGTTATGAGCAACATTTGCAAGACCGTATCATTGCGCACACGCAAAATCAAGGATGGGCGCATGCTGTCCTATTATCTTGACTATTATCCAGGCTATCGTGACGAGAGCACGATGAAAGTCATCCGCCATGAGTCACTTGGCATCTACATCTATGCCAAGCCGAAGAACCAGACGGAACAGAAGTACAACCTCAACCTTACGGCAAGAGCCGAGGCGATACGCTGCCGTCGCTTCGAGGCTATCGTCAACGAGCGTTACGATTTCTTCGACAAGGAGAAGATGAAAGGCGATTTTCTTGCCTACTTCAAGAGACTGGCGGACAAGAAGAACTCCAAGTGGCAACACGTTTATATGCACTTCCGCATCTTTACACAAGGCAAGTGTACCTTCGGAGAGATAAACGTGGACTTGTGCAACAGGTTCCGAGAATATCTGCTGACAGCACCCCAAGGACTGCACAAGAACCGAAAGCTGCATATCAACTCGGCAGCCAACTACTGGTCAACTTTCCGTGCTTCAATCCACACAGCCTATCGTGACCGCAAGATAAAGGAGAACCCGAACGGTTTCTTGGAACGTATCGAGACAATCCCGACTGACAAGGAACATCTTTCACAAGACGAGGTTATCCGCTTGGCATCCACACCATGCTCTGCTCCTGCCTTGAAGCGAGCCTTCCTGTTCTCTTGCCTAACGGCATTGAGAAAGAGTGACATCAAGAAACTCACTTGGGAGGAGATACAGCCATACGGCAATGATGGCGTGATGTATGTCACCACCCGAATGCAGAAGACAAAGGACATCGTGCATAACCCCATCAGTGAGGAAGCCTTGGAACTGATAGGCTATTCACCAGATAAACGAGGCAAGGTGTTCCCTGATTTCAAAGACTCCATGACGCAGGCACCATTGAAGAACTGGCTGAGAGATGCAGGGATTACCAAGCATATCTCCTATCATTGTTCACGCCACAGCTTTGCCTGTCTCCAGTTGGACGCAGGGACCAGTATTGCCGTAGTGCAGCGTTATCTTGGTCACAAGAATGTGGCAACAACAGAGGTGTATGCCAAGATTTCCGATGCACAGAAGCGTGCTTCGGTTGGCTGTATCACCTTGAAGAAGTAACCATTTGACAATAACACGCAGAAAAGGACTGTTGGAATGATAGTGTTCCAATAGTTCTTTTCTCGTTTTGTTGGTTCTATATGTGGTCGTGGATAGAACCAATCCGACAAATATGCCTTAAAAACTATCGGTATTTAGGAGTCACTTCAAATTTTCCTTTTTCTAGTCCTTACCTTTGCAACCAACAATCAGCAGCAACTGA
>JAIINY010000292.1:0-3496 GCA_022741625.1 Prevotella sp.
GTGTCGGGCATGAGCAAGCAGCGCATCGAACATGCCTTACAGAAGGAAGGTTTTCAGTCTGTCAAGTTCTATAATCCCGATGGCGCTTTGGGCTACCATCCTGATGACAGCTATTTTGCAGGAAAGGACATCACTGTGGCAAGATTGAAGAACTGGCAACTGGAAGACATATCCAAGATAGACGTGAGTGATGCCGTGAGCCAGAGCAAGCAGGTGGGCTTCGACCGCATACAGATGGTGCAGGATGACAACAAGCGTTGGGCGATGTATATCAAGCCCGAAGGACAGAAGGCATTCTCCATCTATCCCGACAAGGCGGATTTGAACCGCTTCTTCACCACATTGAAACAGGCGCAGGACACGATGGATAGTCTGAGGGTGGAACTGGCACAAAAATACTATGCGATGGCAGAGACAAAGCCTGACCTGAAGGTGGACTTGTTTGGCTGTGGTCAGCACAACGAGGTGGACATGAACCGCATACAGAAAGTGAACGTGTTCAAGGCAAAGAACGATGTCATTCTGTGTGCAGCCACCATTGATGGCGCAGACAAGTTGCAGCCTCGTGTGGTATCGCCAAGCCAATGGCAACGGATGTGGATAGCCGAAGACAAAAACGAGTATAAGAAACATCTTGCAGCAACCTTGTTTGCTGACATCCTGCAGAAAGGACAGACGCAGGAGCAGACTGCATCTGAGAAGCAAGTTGATGAAACCGAGGTGAAGCAAGAAACGCAAGTCTCCACCGATAAGAATGAGGAAGAGCATCGAGAATATCATGAGGAAGAGAACAAGCAAGCTTCCTCTGAGGAAAAGACAGATATTAGGGAAGAGAAGGATGCGACTGTTCAAAGAGATAATAACGCTACTGTGGAAAAGAAGGAAGAAACAAAGGGTAAGCAGAAGGAAGAGACCAAGGACTCTCCCATCATGAAGCAATGGAAGGAGTTGAAAGCCAAGCATCCAGATGCTTTGCTGCTGTTTCGTGTAGGTGATTTTTATGAGATGTATGAACAGGATGCCAAGCGAGGAGCGGAAGTGTTGGGGATTACATTGACAAAGAGAAACACCCAAGCAGGTCACTACATGGCTGGCTTTCCACATCATGCCTTGGACACCTATCTACCCAAGCTTATCCGAGCAGGAGAACGAGTAGCTATCTGTGACCAGTTGGAGGCACCCAAGCAGAAGCAAGAGGAGCAAAATACTGAGGAACAGCAGCGTTCTGGCGGTATGAAACGATAATAATGAGGATAAAGACATGAGCAAGAATCAGCAATATGCAGAAAGATATGCTGTCGAGGCGATGGAACAAATGAAGCGATATGGCATCCCTGCTTCCGTCACCTTGGCGCAAGGCATCTTAGAAAGCCGTAATGGACAGAGTGAACTGTCGCAGTTGGGCAACAACCACTTTGGCGTGAAGGCTTCGAAAAGTTGGTTGAAGAGCGGTGGCGATTATCTTGTCTATACCGATGACAAGCCTAATGAGAAGTTCTGCAAGTATGCCACGGTGGGTGACTCATACGAACACCATTCCAAGATATTGAAGAACAACAGCCGCTACAGCCAATGCTTCAAACTCTCTCCCGACGACTACAAGGGATGGACAAAAGGTATTGAGCGAGGCGGTTATGCCACCAATGGAGGATATGCTGCCAGTTTGCAAAAGATTATCGAGATCAATGGATTACAGAAGTATGACCAACAGGTGATGCAAGAAATGAGGGCTGAGGGCAAGAAGTTCGGCGTAGAACAGAATGCAAGAACTTCAGCAACGGTATCGTCTTCGGTATCGACATCCAATAATGACGAAAAGAAGCAAACAGCATCTCAAACAACCAACGACAAATACTCATTCCCTGTGAAAAGGGACGAGTTCTTGTTTGTCACATCTCCATTCGGTATGCGTCAAGACCCTATGGACAAAAGCAAACAGCAGATGCATAAGGGTATTGACATCAGAGCCAAGCATGATGATGTGTTGGCTACAGAGAATGGCGGCAAGGTGGTAGTTGTGAACCACAATGCCAATACTGGCGGTGGCAAGTCTGTGACAGTGGAATACGCAAGATCGGACGGAAGCAAGGTGCAGACCACCTATATGCACTTGGACAGTATTGCTGTGAAGGTGGGTGACGAGGTGAAAGCTGGGCAAAAGTTAGGTGTGTCGGGAAATACCGGCACACGCACTACTGGCGAACACTTGCATTTCGGAGTGAAAAACATATCGGCAGACGGCAAGACAAGGGACGTGGATCCTGCATCGTACTTGGCGGAGATAGCGCAGAAAGGCAATCTGAAGCAACAAGCATTGTATAACGGCAATGACCTGTTGGCAAAATACAAGGGAAATAGTTCGGCAGTGGACACGAGTCTGTCACCTGACGATTGGATGAAGAAACTGCTTTCATCCGAGGACGCAAGCACAGGATTGTCAAGTGCAGACCCGATAATGGGATTGGTGACTACCATGTATAGCAGTCTGCTTGCCCTCGCTGTGCAAATAGACAGTAAAAGCGAGGAAGAGCAAAAAGCGCAAATCTCAGAAGCTGTAAGCAAAAGGCAGGTGGACTTGAAACCGTTGATACCGACTATGAATGAATGTGTGCTGAGCATTGGCGACAATGGAAAGGCTGTGTTGCAAGCGGACAATGGCACTACCAAAGTGACGAGAGAGCTGACCAATGCGGAGTTATGTAGATTGTCGCAAGTGTTGGGTGATACCAACCTGAGCAATGATGCCAAGAAAATGCGTATAGCTGGAATGGTGAATACTATCGTGTTGACGCAACAAGCATCGCAAAACTATGAACGTGTCCTGGAACAGCAAGAAGGTCAAAGTCAGACAATGCAACGAAAGTAAGGACATGAAGGAAAGAATGAAAAGATGGTTAGCGGTAGCGGTTCCTCTATTGATGGGATTGTCGCTATTTACGGCAGTGGCATATGGTGCCTATTTGTTGGGCGGAGTGTATGCAGCTGTCGGATATATCGGGTTCAATGTCATGGTGGGAGTCTGGCTGTTTCGGAAAATCACCAAAGCACCCATGATGGATGATTGACATTTGGAAATAATCAGATACTTGAAGGTTCCACATCTTGGTCGATTGAAAACGAATAAAAAAGTATTTGAGCTATGATTAAATGTAACGTAAGTGTGTGCGGAACCGTTAGCAAGGCTGCAGTGGTTCGCAATGGGAAGGACGGAATGCCTTTTACTACATATTCCGTAGATGTGGTGATACCAGCCAAGAGTGGTATCAACAAGACCGTGATTGTCAGTTGCATCATGGATGGTGACGATTCGAAAGGTATTGTCGTGGGCAACCGCATTGAGTTGAAAGGTGTGCTGACCTTCAAGAAGAAAGATGACAACCTGTATTTCAACTTGAAGGTATCGGAAGTGAACCTGTCGCCTGTATCGGAAAACAGGGATGGCATCGTGGGCGACATGGAGTTCAAGGGCAAGGTTGGTAAGGACATTGATATGAAG
>JAIINY010000293.1:0-3488 GCA_022741625.1 Prevotella sp.
CTCGAAAAACAAGGCTAATTTCGCACAATTCGAGGGAAATCATTGAAGTTTTTTATTATACTGGCTTATAATTCAGAAATTTTATCTAAATTTGCAGAACAAATAGTTTTTAGTATCATGCACAATATTGATTGGAAAAAGGCATTGGTCTTCCTGATCGTTATCGGAGGACTGATTTATATAACAAAGGCGGAGTTAGGAATGACTACTACGAATTCTTTCCTCACTACGCTAGGTATCTTATTGCTTCTCTTCATCGGTGATAACTTCGCACAGAAGATCGATGATGACAGAAAACGCAGAAAATTGAATGATGATGGAAAAGCTAATTAATCTCTACAAGCAATGGGCTGGCGAAGAGCCTGCTGATGTCATCAAGCTGGCAGGGCAGGGAAGTAACCGCCAATATTTCCGTATCATCAAGCAGGATGGGGATACGGTGATAGGTGTTATCGGTACGAGCCGTGATGAGGATCACGCCTTCGTGTATCTGGCTAATCATTTCAATCTTCGTCAGTTGCCGGTGCCTAAGATTCTGGCTGTGAGTGATGATGAACTCTGCTATATCCAGACAGATCTTGGCGGAACTTCGCTCTTCGATGCCATCAAGGGCGGAAGAGAGGCTGGCGGTAGATACAATCAGAAGGAGAAGGAACTCCTGAAGAAGACAATCCGTGAGTTGCCTAACATCCAGTTGCGTGGTGCACGTGGGCTGGATTGGTCCAACTGCTATCCTCAGCCGGAGTTTGATGTGGACAGTGTGCTCTTCGATCTCAACTATTTCAAGTATTGTTTCCTGAAACCGACAGATTTGGATTTCCATGAATTGAAGTTGGAAGCTAACTTCCGTCTTTTTGCGAAGGATTTGACGTCAGAAAAGATGGATTGTTTCCTCTATCGCGATTTCCAGGCTCGCAACATAATGTTAGACGAAAATGGCAATCCGTACTTTATTGATTTCCAAGGTGGCAGAAAGGGACCTTTCTATTATGATCTGGCTTCCTTCCTTTGGCAGGCTTCAGCCAAGTATTCCTTCAAGCTCCGCCGCGAGTTGGTGTGGGAGTACTATCAGTCGCTGAAAAACTATACCGAGGTACCATCTGTGCGTCATTTCGTGCATCGCCTGAGTCTCTTTGTGCTCTTCCGTACCTTGCAGGTGTTGGGTGCCTATGGATTCCGTGGCTATTTCGAGCGCAAGAAGCACTTCATCGAGAGTATTCCGCCTGCTATCCAGAATCTGCGTGATCTGCTGAAGTTGGGAGAGAAGGTTTTCCCATATCCTTATATGATGGATATGCTGCGCCGACTCACGGAGTTGCCGCAGTTTAAGCGCATCGAGAGTGCGGCTATAACCCGTGCTGATGGTTATAAGATTACAGATAACAATATCTACCGTGCGCATCCGCAGGATGGACCTGCCACTTATTCCAAGTATGATGGCAAGGGACCGTTGGTAGTGCGGGTATTCAGCTTCTCCTTTAAGAAGGGAATCCCTGAAGATCCGTCTGGAAATGGCGGCGGTTATGTTTTCGACTGTAGAAGTACTCACAACCCAGGTAGATATGAACCTTACAAGAAACTTACGGGATTGGATGAGCCAGTGATCCGATTCCTGGAGGATGATGGTGAGATTCTGACGTTTCTGGAGAGTGTCTATAAGTTGGCAGACCATCACGTGAATCGCTATATCCAGCGCGGTTTCACCTCCCTGATGTTCTGTTTCGGTTGTACGGGCGGTCAGCATCGCAGTGTGTATTCAGCCCAGCATCTTGCCGAACATATCCACGAGAAGTTTGGCGTAGAAGTGCAAATATGTCATAGAGAACAGCATATTGAGCAGGTTTTGCCTGCAAAACAATAATATTTAGCGTGCAAATTTGGCTATCTCGCAAAAAGTTAGTAAATTTGCACGCACATTAATATATAGCTATTTAGCAATGATGCAAGCAATGATATTCGCAGCAGGTTTGGGCACTCGCCTGAAGCCACTTACTGATCGCATTCCGAAGGCGTTGGTAAGTGTCGGGGGAGAACCTTTGCTCAAACGTGTCATCTTTCAGTTGAAGGATGCCGGTTTCACTCGTATTGTGGTGAACGTGCATCATTTCTCTAAACAAATCATCGATTATCTTCGTGATAATAAAAATTTCGGTATGGACATCCGTATCAGCGATGAGAGCGAAAAGCTCCTCGAAACGGGTGGTGGTATCAAGAAGGCGTGGCCACTTTTCGATCAGACAGAGCCTATCCTGATTCATAATGTGGACATCCTGAGCAATGTGGATCTGAAGAAATTCTACCAGATGGAGTCGAAGGAACTTTCAGATGATTCTTCGGATTCCGTGAAGGAGAAGGCTCCCTTGGCAGCCCGCCTTCTGGTGAGCGAACGCAAGACCAAGCGTTATCTCCTTTTCGATGATACCATGCGATTGGTTGGCTGGACGAATATAGAGACAGGTGAGGTGAAAAGTCCTTATCCTGGTCTCAATCCAAAAGATTATAAGATGTATGCCTTCTCTGGCATCCACATGGTAGCCCCATCGCTTTTCCCGCTGATGGAGAATGAACCGGATAAGTTCCCAATCATGGACTTCTATCTGAAGCATTGTGACAAGGTTCGCATAGAGGGATACGTGAAGAATGATCTCAAGCTGATGGATGTGGGAAAGCAGGAGACGCTGAAGGAAGCGGAAGCATTCCTGAAAGAATTA
The DNA here is from genome assembly GCA_022741625.1 of Prevotella sp. Lineage (GTDB taxonomy): Bacteria > Bacteroidota > Bacteroidia > Bacteroidales > Bacteroidaceae > Prevotella. The sequence continues at coordinate 2,712 of JAIINY010000293.1, forward strand.
TAAATTGTAAATTATAAATTATAAATTAGACAATATGCAACAGAAGATTATTATTTTGGATTTCGGTTCACAGACCACACAGCTGATTGGCCGTCGTATTCGTGAGCTTGATACCTTCTGCGAGATTATGCCTTACAACAAGTTTCCTAAGGATGACCCATCTGTGATTGGTGTCATCTTGAGCGGTAGCCCTTATTCCGTTCATGATCCGGAAGCTTTCAAGGTAGATCTGAGCCAGTTTATTGGCCGTATTCCTGTGCTTGGCATCTGCTACGGTGCTCAGTTCCTCTCTTACGCCCAGGGTGGTAAGGTAGAAGCTGCAGACAGCCGTGAGTATGGTCGTGCTAACTTGGAGCAGTTCGACAAGGAGAATCCTTTGTTCAAGGGATTCATCGAGAACTCTCAGGTTTGGATGAGTCATGGTGATACCATCACTGCGATTCCTGAGGACTATAAGTGCATCGCTTCTACTGCCAATGTGAAGTATGCTGCTTATGCTTCTACCAAGCAGCCTGTTTGGGCTGTACAGTTCCACCCAGAGGTGTTCCACTCTTTGCAGGGTACACAGCTCCTCAAGAATTTCGTGGTAGATATCTGCGGTAGTAAGCAGGACTGGAGTGCTGACTCTTTCGTTGAGACTACGGTAGCAGAGTTGAAGGCACAGTTGGGTGACGATAAGGTTATCCTTGGTCTTTCTGGTGGTGTTGATTCCAGCGTAGCTGCTGTTCTCCTGAACAAGGCTATCGGCAAGAACCTTACCTGTATCTTCGTAGATCA
>JAIINY010000294.1:0-3481 GCA_022741625.1 Prevotella sp.
CCTTCAGATAGATGGTCTTGCCGGTCATGCAGTCGAACACGCCCACAGTTACCTTGTGCGATGTCTCGCCTGTCATCGGATACTTGTCTGGTGCAGGCTTGGCGCAGCAGGTTTCTGTCTCAGGATGATTGAAGTAATCTATCTCCGGGATATCCACCTGCGGATAATCTGTCACCATGCTCTGATCCATGCGATAGAAGGCGAGCAGTTCGCCGTTAGGGCTCCAGAAGGTACCCTTGCTGATGCCGAACTCATCGCGGTGAACACTCTGACCATACACGATAGATCGGCTGCCGTCTGTAGAGATCTGGAAATCGTGAGACTTCTTCTCTCTTGTCATGGCATTGTTGGTTACGTCGAAGGAGCGCACATAAAGGTTGCTGCCCTTCAGATAGGCGAATGCATTCTGCTGTGCGTTAGCTTCGAGTAGGTTCTCGCCATCTTCAAACTCCATCTCGCTCAGCAGCTTATGCTTCTTGAAGTCGATGGTGTAGGTCTTGCTGCCGTTGCTTACCATCACGATGCTCTTGCCTGCGAAAGGGAACTGAGCGTTGTAGAGGGCTCTTACCTTGATGTCCTTGGTTGGAGCAATCCACTGGTTGATATCGTTGATACCGAAGAGTTTTGTCTCCTTTCCGGTAATCTTGTTTACGAGATAGCATGCCTCGATGTCCTGATGGATGAGTTCATTTCCCCACCAGGTGCACCAGCGGTTCTTTGCCACCATGTTGCGGTAGTTGTTGCCACCGAAGTTCAGGTCTTCCAGTGTGAAGGCTTTCTCGCCCTTCTGTGCAGGAACTACGCCCTGAGCCTGTATCTCGGTTGCATTCATTGCCATCATGGAAATCATAGCTGCAAAAGATAATTTATAAATTGAATTCTTCAGATTCATCATTATTTTTTTTCTTGTTTTTTTTGTAACACCTAACACCACGTTTTGTGGTGTTATGTGGTTTATCTATCTGATAACTAGGATTTTATCTTTAGCGACGCAGCGTTTTAGTGCGTCGCTAGAAAATCTTAATCCTCGTCATCAAAGTCGGTGTCGAAGCTAGGCTTGCTGCCGCGTTTTCCTCCAAAGTCACGTCCGCCTCTGCGGTCGCCCTTGAAGCCACCACGCTTGTCGCCTTTCTCGAAACGCTTGCCGTCACGCTTTCCGCCGAAGTCTCTGCCGCCCTTGCGGTCGCCCTTGAAACCGCCACGCTTGTTGTCACGCTCGTCACGGTCGCCTCCGCGCTTGCCTCCGAAGCTGCGGCTGCCCTTGCGGTCATCATCATCGTCGCGTCTTCCGGCAGCACCCACACGTGGACGTCCGCCACGGCGAATCTCATTGCGGCGCTTCTCGAAGTCCTCCAGGCGATGGCTGTGGAACTGGAAGCTGCGGATATCTGCCTCCTCGTTCTCAGTCTCCTCACTCACACGCTTCTTGAACTCGCGCTCCTTCTTGAAACGGTGCTTCTGCGCCATCTCGCTCTTCTCGCGCTCAGTCTTCACGATACCGCCCTCAGAACGGAACTCCTTCATCTTGCCGTCGAACATCACATACTTGCGGAACTCGCACTCCAGACTTCCGTTATATACTGGAATCTTGATAGATGGCTTCAATCCAATCTGCTCGAAGCACTCCTCGCGGTAGCTCAATACCCAAGCCTCGTTGCCTGCGAAGGCACGCTTGAAGCGCTCGCCAATCATCTTGTAGGTGTTCAGCAGGTTAGGTGTAGAGATACGCTCGCCGTATGGAGGGTTCATCACGATGATGCTCTTCTCGGCAGGCTGTGTGAAGTCCTTGAAGTCCTGCTGTGCGATGGTGATATCCTTGCTCAGTCCGGCTGCACGCACGTTGAGGTTGGCAGTGTTCACCGCCTTCATATCTACATCATATCCGTAGATGTGGTGCTCGAACTCGCGCTCCTGAGAGTCGTCGTTATAGATCATGTCGAAGAGATCCTGGTCGAAATCGTTCCACTTCTCGAAGGCAAACTCCTTGCGGAATACACCTGGAGAGATGTTGCGGGCGATGAGGGCAGCCTCGATGGCGATGGTTCCCGAACCGCACATTGGGTCGATGAAGTCGCATTCGCCCTTCCAGCCGGTCATCAGGATCATACCTGCAGCGAGAACCTCGTTCAGAGGTGCCTCTACCTGCTCCTGGCGGTAGCCGCGGCGGTGCAGACTCTCACCGCTTGAGTCGAGACTCAGTGTAGCGTTATCCTCTGCGATATGGATGTTGAGGCGGATGTCTGGGTTAGACACGCTGATGTTAGGACGTGTGCCCTGCTTCTCGCGGAACCAGTCCACGATGGCATCCTTTACCTTGTAAGTCACGAAGCGTGAGTTGCGGAACTCCTCAGAATAGACCACTGAATCTACCGAGAAAGTCTTCTTCACGTCTAAGATGTCATCCCACTTGATCTTCTGAACCTCGTCGTACACCTCCTCGGCAGAACGTGCCTTGAAGTGCTTGATAGGTTTCAAGATGCGGATGGCTGTGTGTAACTGGAAGTTAGCACGATACATCATTTCCTTGTCGCCTGTGAAAGATACCATGCGGCGACCTATTTGTACATTGTTAGCACCCAGTTGGGTGAGCTCCTCAGCCAAGACTGGCTCCAGACCCATAAAGGTCTTGGCAATGAGTTCAAATTCCTGTTCCATTATTGAATTCTATATCTAATAAACTTTGTTTTTCTTTTCTATATTTCTTTGTTTTCGGCTTCATGTCCTTGGTCACCCACACGTTGGCGCCCACGATGCAGCCTTCTCCGATGGTGATTCTGCCCAGGATGGTGGCGTTGGCATACACGATGACGTCGTCTTCCAGGATAGGGTGGCGAGGGATTCCCTTGATAGGATTGCCGTCCTTATCCAGTGGGAAACTCTTGGCTCCGAGGGTAACACCCTGGTAGAGCTTCACGTTGTTGCCGATGATGCAGGTGGCACCGATAACCACACCCGTGCCATGGTCGATGGTGAAGTGGTGGCCGATGGTAGCTTCCGGATTGATATCGATACCCGTCTCCGAGTGTGCCAGCTCCGTCATCATTCTTGGGATGAGTGGCACGCCGAGCTTGTGCAGAACATGGGCGATACGATAGTTGGTGATAGCCTTGATCACGGGATAGCAGGAGATGATTTCTCCGTGGCTCATTGCTGCCGGGTCGCCGTTGTAGGCTGCCTCTACGTCGGTGGCGAGAATCTTGCGGAGCTTGGGGAATTCCATGATGGCTTTGGCGGCGATGACGCCTGCCTTGGCGCGTTGGTGCTGCAGTTCTGCCTGGGTTTCCGATTCGCAGTCGTTGGCGAAGCAGAGTCCGGCGAGAATCTGTTCTGCGAGCATCTCGTAGAGTTTCTCAACTCTTACTCCGATATGGTATTTGATGGTAGAGATATTCACGGATGAGTTTCCGAAATATCCCGGAAAGAGGATGGATCGAGACAGATTGATGATGTCTTCGAGCGCCTTGCCCGAAGGAAGTGGATT
>JAIINY010000295.1:0-3479 GCA_022741625.1 Prevotella sp.
TGGGTCGACTACTATCTGAATATTATTAATAGTAGAACCATCGTTAAGAGCGATAAAATCGACTGCTTTGCTACTACGATGGGTACGAACCCATCCCTTAACATTCACGATTGAGTCGTAGGCAGTGCTCTTGAGCAAGTCAACGACTTTAGTTCTTTTTACTTTTTCCATTGTTTATTACTCTGTTTTATTCAAAAGCACCCATGCGGAGCATATCTACTTCCTTCTCTGTCAGGAAGCGCCAGTCACCGCGACGGAGATTCTTCTTGGTCAAACCTGCAAACTGTACACGGTCGAGCTTGGTTACACGATAGCCGAGGCTCTCGAAGATACGGCGAACGATACGGTTCTTGCCGCTGTGAATCTCGATACCAACCTGTGACTTGTCGCGCTCGTCAGCATAAGCTACTGCATCTGCCTTGATCTCGCCATCTTCCAAAGTGATACCCTCGCTGATCTGCTGCATATCGTGAGCAGTGAGGTTCTTGTCAAGGTGTACGTGATATACCTTCTTTTTCAAGAACTTAGGGTGAGTCAGCTTAGAAGCCAGGTCACCATCGTTGGTCAACAGGAGTACACCTGTTGTGTTACGGTCGAGACGACCTACAGGATAGATACGTTCAGGGCATACATCCTTTACGAGGTCCATCACAGTCTTGCGCTGCTGAGGATCGTCGCTGGTTGTCACGTAATCCTTTGGCTTGTTGAGCAATACATATACCTTCTTCTCCAAAGATACTACTGCATCATGGAACTTCACCTCGTCGGTGCGAAGAATCTTGGTACCCAACTCGGTAACTACCTGACCATTGACAGTTACCAAACCTGCCTGGATGAACTCATCAGCCTCACGGCGAGAGCAGACACCAGCATTGGCAAGGAACTTATTCAAGCGCAATGGCTCTGTTGGGTCGATATTCTCCTCCTTGTATTCGATACGCTTCTTCATGCTATACTTAGCATTTGGATCGTATCCTGGAGTGTGCTGACGGAAGCCACCACCACGGTTGTTGCCATAGCCACCACCCTGTGGACGACCATAGCCGCCACGGTTGCTATTGTAACCACCCTGCTGAGGACGGCCATAACCGCCACCACGGTTGCTGTTGTAGCCACCATGCTGAGGACGGCTGTTGTAACCGCCATGCTGAGGACGGCTGCCATAGCCACCCTGCTGAGGGCGACCATTGTAACCACCCTGCTGACGTGGCTGATAGCCACCAGTTGATGGATGCTGATCGTCACCATCTGCGTTATTATTGAAACGAGGACGGCTGTTGTAGCCACCCTGCTGTGGACGGCTGCCATAGCCACCCTGCTGAGGACGACCATAACCGCCACCACGGTTGCTGTTATAGCCACCACGGCTGTTGTAGCCACCCTGCTGTGGACGGCTGCCATAGCTGCCACGGCTGCTACCATAGCTGCGCTGTGGACGCTCGCTGCTAGAGCTGGTAGAACTGCTCTGCAAGCCAGCACCGAAGCCTTCCGGACGGAAGCCACCCTCGCTACTGCTGCTACTTCTATCGCTGTTGAATGATGGGCGATGACTGTTAATACGTGGACGCTGTGTGCGACCTACACTACGATAACTCTTCTGATAACCGCCTGCGTTGAAGCCCTCTCGGGTGTTCTCGCTCTCAGACGATTGACTCTGTGGTTTGTTTTCGAACTCTGAATCCATAATTTATTCAATATAAAAGCCTCACGGCCGGGTTAATAAATCTATTATTATTAATTATGTTATATATGATATGTCTTGATATATCCTTGGCTGCCCGTTAGGGAAACTGCTTTTTGATTAAATACCGGTGTAATTGCTAGGAGTGATAGCCATCAATTCGGCCTTCACGCTATCGCTTACATTCAATCCCTTGATAAACTCATGAATGGTCTCCTCGGTCATATGGGTATTGGTGCGGGTGAGCGCCTTCAAAGCCTCGTATGGATGTGGATAAGCCTCACGGCGAAGGATGGTCTGGATAGCCTCAGCTACTACAGCCCAGGTATTATTCAAATCTTCCTGCAACTTCTCCTCATGGAGGATGAGCTTACGCAAGCCCTTCAATGTGCTCTGAATGGCGATGACGCTATGACCAAGAGGCACACCGATGTTACGGAGTACGGTACTATCGGTAAGGTCACGCTGCAGACGGCTAACCGGGAGCTTCTGTGCCAGGAACTGGAGGATGGCATTGGCAATACCGAGGTTACCCTCACTGTTCTCGTAATCGATAGGGTTCACCTTGTGTGGCATGGCACTGGAACCTACCTCACCAGCCTTGATTTTTTGCTTGAAGTAATCCATAGAGATGTACATCCAGAAGTCACGGTCCAAGTCAATGATGATGGTGTTGATTCTGCGGATGGCATCAAAGATGGAACCCAGATGATCATAGTTGCTGATCTGAGTAGTATATTGCTCACGCTCCAAGCCCAGCTTCTCGCTGACGAACTTGTTGCCGAAAGCCTTCCAGTCATACTCAGGATAAGCTACATGATGAGCATTGTAATTACCGGTAGCACCACCGAACTTAGCTGTAAACTTGCAAGCCTTCAATGAATCGAGCTGCTCGGTAAGACGATATACATAAACCATGATTTCCTTGCCCAAACGGGTAGGAGAAGCAGGCTGACCATGAGTCTTTGCCAGCATAGGTACATCCTTCCACTCATCAGCATAAGTCTGAAGCTGGGCAATCAGCTCTTCAACCTGAGGGTAGAAGCACTCCTCCAGAGCTTCCTTCACTGAAAGAGGCACACTTGTGTTGTTGATGTCCTGAGATGTCAAACCGAAGTGGATAAACTCCTTGTAGGCATCCAAGCCACCAATCTTGTCAAACTCTTCCTTGATAAAATACTCAACAGCTTTCACATCGTGGTTGGTAACCTTCTCAATGTCTTTCACACGCTGAGCATCGTTTTCGTTGAAATTACGATAGATGTCACGCAAACGCTCAAACAGCGACTGATTGAAAGAAGCCAGCTGCGGCAATGGTAACTCACATAAAGTAATGAAATACTCTATCTCTACTCGAACACGATAACGGATGAGAGCATACTCTGAAAAGTAGTTAGCGAGTTGCTCTGTTTTTCCCCTGTAACGACCATCTATAGGTGATATGGCAGTCAATAAATCTAAATTCATAACAATACGTATTATTAATATAGGGTGCAAAGTTAATGAATTCCTACGAAAAAACAGAAAAACTGAGAATTATTTAGCTTTAATTAAAACAAAAAGGTCTTTCAACGATTGTTGAAAGACCTTTTAACTTGGTGGGCGCTGACGGATTCGAACCGCCGACCCTCTGCTTGTAAGGCAGATGCTCTAAACCAGCTGAGCTAAGCGCCCAAGTATAATATAAATCATGATGTCTTTTTTTCACGGAATTGAGTTCCGTGGGCGCTGACGGATTCGAACCGCCGACCCTCTGCTTGTAAGGCAGATGCTCTAAACCAGCTGAGCTAAGCGCCCT
>JAIINY010000296.1:0-3473 GCA_022741625.1 Prevotella sp.
TGGATACAGGCAAGCGCTACAACTTCGGAGAGAAGCCAGGTCCTGTCTCTAAGCATCTGTATGATACCCTCCGTGGCATTCAGTATGGTACTGTAGAGGACAAGCACGGTTGGACAACCGTAGTTATTGAGTAAAAACCAATAAGAGATAATATTAAGTTCAGAGCACTTTGAGGAGTTTTCGCTTCTTGGAGTGCTTTTTTTATGCTTATCATGAAGAGAAATGAACAGGAAGTTTTATAGTGGGGGGTTAACAGGGTTAACAGTTAACAGTCGATTTTTCGATAGTCCCCCTCGCGTACCTTATTATATAATAATATATATATACTTCTTTTTATAGATATGGGGTGGGGACCATGCATTTTTCGGCTGTTAACTGTTAACCTGTTAACCCTGCCCATTTTTCAAACCATCTCTATGCTTTTCGATGGAGAACTCATAGAGTGGGGGTATAAGAAACTATGACTTAGCTTCTTTAACATTTTCCGGGCTTCATAGATGGCAAGGCTCGGTCATCTATTAAGCCTCCAGCTTGCCATCTATTAAGCCTCTTTCGTGTCGCTTTCGTGTCGTTTGCGTGTCACTTTCGTGTCGTTTGTTTTATCCTTGTATTTCCCTTTATCTCGTAACGGGGAATACGTAGTATTCTCTATCTACATCGAAATCAAGCACCCACTGGTCAACGATGATATTGTCGTCCAGCGCCTTGATTTCTACAGTATGATAGCCGTCGAGCAGGGTTACGTAGAAGCTCTTGAGCGCCTGACCACGCCAATGGTTCGTCTTCCATTCCTTGGAGTTGTAATCCTCGTTCATCTGGCAGATTACCGGCTCTGCGCCGTCGATGCTCACGCTTACCCGCATATTCTTCTCGTATGGCAGATAGCTCGGGATGGTGGCGAGGGTGAATCTCGCATCTCCTATGCTGCTGCTTACGAATCTGTATCTCAGGATGGCTCCCTTTGGCAGCTTCACGGCGTTGCTGCTATGACCCAGCAGCGGTTTCAGCTGGATCTTCTCCGCAGTTCCATCTTTGGCAGCAGGTGCCTGGAAGGCATTCGTCCAGTCGTATGCATTCTTGGCGGTGATGTTCTTGGTGAATGTTACCAGCGGCTGGAGATCTTGATTTCTGTCGAAGGCGTCCTGCATCAGAAGTTTGATATCCTTGGCAGGTAGAGCGCCCGGCAACTGCGGAGCCTGCATTTCTGCCCCATCCGTAGTGATGATGCTGCTCCATTTGCCCTTGCCCAGCTTCAGATAGTAGGCGTTGAGCTGCTTCAGGGTGTTGTAGGCGTTGAGGCTCACGGCAGCTGAAGCCTTGGCTTCTTCATCATTCAGGAACAGTCCCGGACGGGCGATGGCTCTGGCTTCCTGCGCCTCCAGCTCCTTTTCGGTGATGAGGCCTGCAGAGAAGATAGGATATTTCACGATTTCGAAGAATCCGTCTCGCTGATCGGCAGGAAGGGTTCTTTCCAGATTGGCAGTTTGGGTCTTCAACTGGTCGTAGGCGTAGAGATAGCGCTCCAGTTCATTGCCGAATTCGCCCGAATTAAACTCCGTATCGCCGAAAGGCATTGCCATGAAGGCTGGCTGTCGGATACTGGTCAGGCGATAGTATTCCTCCATCAGAGGCTTGATTTTCTTGGCTGCCACGTTGCCGAAGAGACTGCTGAGCCAGTTCTGCAGGTAGCTGCTGATGCCTCCCTGCAGCGCCTCGCTGTCCCAGGCGAGATCTGAAATCATGGCAAGCTGCAGCGAAACCATCTTCGGATTGGTTACGTTGGCTATCCATGCGCGCTCTTCATCGTTATGCATCTCCGAGCGATGGGATTTCTCCCGGTGCTCCGACTTGGTTTCCAGATAATCTCTGTTGTTGAGCATCTCGAGCACCAGTGCAGGGGAGACATTCTCCAGCTGCATCTGGTTGCCGGCACAGATCATCTTTACGTTTTCCAGGGTCTTCTTATGCTTTTTCTTGTGTTTCTTGCCGGTGATTTCCGTCACCTTGTAGTTTTCGGCAATGCAGATGTCGAAGCTATCTACCACCGCCTTGTTGTAGGCTGCCTCGTACTTGCCGTCCACCTGCCAGAGGGTGTTGGCTCTCAGTCGCAGCATCAGGCGCGCCAGCTGACTGTAGTTCTTCTGATTCATCCACTTGCTTCCGTTCAGGGCAAGACCTCTGAATTCGATTCTCGGGATTTCTATCTTCTCCGTTCCCACCTGGGTAGAGAGATTCTGGCGTGGCTGTGGCTTCAGGTCGTTCCATCCTGCCATAGGCGAAACGCCAGCCATGCGCGAGAGTTCCATGATGGCGTAGGCTGTGCCTCGTGCGTCGCTTCCTATCACGATGATCTTACCCTTTCTGGTTCCAATGTAGAAAGCATCCTTGGCTGTGATGAACTTGTGGAGAGGAGCGCCGAGCTTTTCTACGGCAGAAAACTCCTTGTTGGTGAGTTGGTTGAGCTGGTAAATCTGGATGTTGGCACAGGCTTTCTCCTTCGCCTCGTTGCCGGTTACAGCCTTCATGTCGTCGGAAAACATCCTGAGGGCAATCTTCACCACAGGTGCAGTAGTGGCGTTGATAGAGTAGCTTACCTTGCCCGAAGCATCCGCCCAGTTGATGCTGGTAGCTGCAGTCACATTCTCTTTCTTCTTACTCTTGCTGAAGGTTTCAGCGCCCGCCTGCTGCACGGAAAGACAAGCCAGAGAAAGGGCGAAACCTACTATGATTTTCTTATAATTCATTTTTATTCAGTTTTGTCGTTCTTGAAGGTGGAGGGGGAATCCGAAGTCCCTGATGTCGCTTCATCATCGTCTCCAATCTGCAAAGATACATAAAAGTGTTTAATAACTGAAATTATTTAGTTTTTATTTGCTTATTACATTATTTATTGTTACTTTTGCACCATACAAAAAAATAATTATGACATTATATCCAAAATTAATTGAAGAGGCTCTTGCTACCGTCATCTATCCTGGTACCAAGAAGAACCTTATAGAGAGTGAGATGCTGGCAGATACGCCTAGCATCAATGGTATGAAGGTGAAGGTGGTTCTGCTCTTCCCTAGAGATACCGATCCTTTCCTCAAGAGTACGGTGAAGGCGGCTGAGGCTGCCATCCATTATCATATCTCCAAGGAGGTAGAGGTGGAGATCGTTACTGAGTTCAAGTCGGCTCCTCGTCCTGAAGTAGGAAAAATGCTTCCTCAGGTGAAGAACGTCATCGCTGTAAGCTCGGGTAAGGGTGGAGTAGGTAAGAGTACGGTTTCTGCCAATCTCGCTATCGCACTTGCCAAGTTGGGTTACAAGGTGGGCTTGCTCGATACGGATATCTTCGGTCCTTCCATGCCAAAGATGTTCGGTGTAGAGGAAGAACGTCCTTATTCTGTTCACAAGGATGGCAGAGATCTCATCGAACCTGTCGAGAAATATGGCGTGAAGCTCCTGAGTATCGGTTTCTTCGTAAGTCCTAC
>JAIINY010000297.1:0-3470 GCA_022741625.1 Prevotella sp.
TCAAAGATTGCAGCAGGAGAGATTCCTAGCTACAAGTGTGCAGAAAGCGACAAGTTCTATGCTTTCCTCGACATTAGCCCTATCGGCAAAGGTCATACTTTGGTGATTCCTCGCAAGGAAGTGGACTACATCTTCGATATGGAGGATGCAGACCTGGCAGAGTTTGAGGTATTCGCCAAGAAAGTAGCCAAGGCTATCAAGGCAGCCTTCCCATGCAAGAAGGTGGCTCAGGTGGTTTTGGGACTGGAAGTTCCTCACGCTCACATCCATCTCATTCCTATGAACAGTGAGGCGGACGTGAACTTCCGCAAGGAGCACCTCAAGCTCTCAGAAGAGGAGTTCAAGGAAATCGCCAACAAGATTTATACAGAATTCCAGAAGTTATAAGCAATAAAAAAGAGCAGCGAAGATTCGCTGCTCTTTTTCTATCCTATACGTATTCATCGCCCTTCTTCATCTGTATCTCATTCACATACTTGCGAATAAGGGCAGAAGAATCTTCCTTCTTGCATACCAGGAGCACATTGTCTTTCTCGGCAACGATAAAGCCATCAAGACCATTGAGTACGGCAAGCTTGCCCTTCGGCATCTTCACCACCGTATTATGGCAATCCTCGATGAAGACGTCGCTGTCTATCACCACATTGTCATCCTCGCTCTTCTGCATCGCCTCATAGATACTGTGCCAGGTACCCAGGTCGGCCCATCCGAAGTCGCATTTCATCATGCAGGCATTGGATGGCTTGTCCAATACGCCAAAATCTACCGAGATATTAGGGTAAGAAGAAAAGGTCTCCTTCATATAGGCATTCTCCGTCTCTATGCTGAACTCCGGATATTTCTTATCATACTCACGAAGCACAGGAGGCAGAATCTTGCAGAAGCACTCACGCAGATGCTTGACATTGCTCAAAAAGATACCTGTATTCCAATAGAACTCTCCACTCTCAACAAAGATCTTGGCGAAATCACGCTCAGGTTTCTCCGTAAACGACTGTACGGCATAGATATCCTCTTCTACCACATCGCCCATCTGGATATAACCATAACCCGGTTCTGGACGGGTAGGCTTGACAGCCATCGTCAGGAAACGGTCGTTAGCTGCAACAAACGCCAAGCCCTCCAATACATTCTTGCGGAAAGCCTCTTCATTGAAGATGGCCTGATCGGAAGGAGTATTGATGATGCACGCATCAGGGTTCAGCATGGAGATGCGATGGTTAGCCCAAGCCATACTTGGAGCCGTATTGCGATGAATAGGCTCAGCCATTATGCGGTCGGCAGGTACCTCTGGCAACTGCTCTTTCACCAAATCTACATATTCCTCGTTGGTATTGATATAAATATGGTCGGCAGGTACTATCTTTGCCATGCGATCGAATGTCTGCTGCAATTGGGTACGTCCGACTCCAAAGAAGTCAATGAACTGTTTTGGATGACTGCTCCGACTGCATGGCCAAAGTCTTCGACCTTTTCCACCTGCGAGAATCACACAATAATTATTATTATCATTAAGTGTCATATTATAGTTCATTTTTTATAAGTTACTAAATTCAAGTGTAAAATTACTCATTATCTGCGAGAAAGCCAAATCTTTTCTAAGAATTTAATAAAGAATAGGAGAAATAAAACACATTTTTAGCTTTTTTCGCCCCTGAAATTGTTTTTTCAGAAAAAAAGTCACCAAAAAGTTTGCTATTTCAATTTTTATTTGTACCTTTGCATCCGCAATCGCCCAGATGGCGGAATCGGTAGACGCGCTGGTCTCAAACACCAGTGGAGCAATCCATCCCGGTTCGATCCCGGGTCTGGGTACAAGGAGCTGCAAGTTTTTACTTGCGGCTCTTTCCTTTGCAAACACCATCGCCCAGATGGCGGAATCGGTAGACGCGCTGGTCTCAAACACCAGTGGGGCAACCCATCCCGGTTCGATCCCGGGTCTGGGTACAAGGAGCTGCAAGTTTTTACTTGCGGCTCTTTTTTTTTGCCAGATAGGAAGATAACGACTCACCTAAAACGTTTGCGGTGATATTTTCACCTTTTCTTTTGGTAATACCAAATAATATTCCTAATTTTGCAACTCATACCTTTGATGCCAAGAACTCGAAGGATGTTACGGTAAATGGAAAGAAATACAAGAAGATAGATGAAAAGGGCATCACCCTCGACTTCTAATCAAACTCAAAAGCCGCTCAACAGGCAAATCTGTTGAGCGGCTTTTTTCATATGGAAATCATAGCACTGCAGCTATGATACCTAGTCTTTAAAATCGAGTGAGAGTTCACCTGTGCCTAGAAGATTGTAGCTCTTGCGATGATAAGGCGTAATGCCAAACTCCCTGATGGCAGCACGATGCTTCTTGGTAGGATAACCCTTGTTACCCTTCCAGTCGTACTGTGGATATTCCTCTGCAAGCGCATCCATATAGTCATCACGATAAGTCTTGGCAAGAATGCTTGCCGCAGCTATCGAGAGATACTTTCCATCTCCTTTTACAATCGTGGTATAAGGCAGGTTCTTATAAGGCTTGAAACGGTTGCCATCCACTATCACCGCCTCAGGACGTACCTTCAGCTGATCCAAGGCACGATGCATCGCCAAGAAACTCGCATTCAGAATATTGATCTGATCGATTTCTTCGGGAGTAACAATGCCCACAGCCCAAGCCACAGCATCCCGCTCTATCTGTTCACGGAGTGCCTTGCGTTTCTTGTCTGTCAGCTTTTTGCTATCATTGAGGTCAGGGTTCTGATAATCGGGAGGAAGAATCACTGCTGCAGCATAGACGCTACCTGCCAGACAACCTCTGCCCGCCTCATCGCAGCCCGCCTCAATCATATCCTTATAATAATGACTTTCTAACATATTCCTATCTACTTAAGAAGATAAATGGAGTTAAGAAGGCGAACAGTTCACTGTCCTGCCTAGAACATCTGAGAAACGCGTTTTACGCCTGCTATGAGCGCATCAACCTCTTCCTTGGTGTTGTACAAGGCGAAGCTTGCACGAACGGTTCCCAGAATACCATAGCGGTCCATCAAAGGCTGTGCACAGTGATGACCTGTACGAACGGCGATGCCCAGGCGGTCGAGCAAGGTTCCCATATCCATGTGATGAATATCACCAACCAAGAAGCTCACTACGGCATCCTTGCCTTCCTGCTCACCAAAAAGTCTGATTCCATCAATGGTTCTCATCTGTTCCATGCAGTAACGGGTGAGTTCCTGCTCATGCTTGGCAATGTTATCCATACCGAGCGCAGAGACATAATCGATGGCTTTTGCCAGACCATGGGTAGCCACATAGTCAGGAGTACCAGCCTCGAACTTGAAAGGCAGTTTCTCGAAAGTGGTCTTCTCGAAGCTCACACTTTCAATCATCTCGCCACCTCCCTGATATGGAGGCAACTTCTCGAGCCACTCTTCCTTGCCGTAAAGCACGCCGATACCGGTAGGACCATAAATCTTATG
>JAIINY010000298.1:0-3422 GCA_022741625.1 Prevotella sp.
GGGAAGGTGATGGCGAGACCTGAGATGGCCATGGCTCCCACACCCTGACCGATGAATACGCGGTCAACAATGTTGTAGAGCGAGGCGGCTGTCATCGCAATCATCGCTGGCAGGGCGTACTGAACGAGCAGCTTGCCCACCGGCTTCGTACCTAATTCTAATGTCGCTTGTTTATTTTCCATTTATATCTGTTTTTTCCTCATAGTCGCTCGTCCTGCTTCTTTCAGAAAGCAGCAGCGGCGGCTACTTGTCTGCAAAATTACAAAAAATATCTGATACCTTATTGTATATATAAGAAAAACTTGCATTTCCTGATAAAAACTTCCCTTTTCTTTTGGCATTCTCATACAAAAACTGTACTTTTGCAGCTTAGTATAAACAATAACTATCTGATTGGGCAACAGCAGTCAGACGAGAATGTAACAATATAACAATCGTACTACCGATAAATGATGAAAAGATATTTGATGCTTTATGCATTTATTCTGTCCACCTTGACATTGTTGGCTCATGATGACAAGGTAACTGGCGTTCTGGAGGCCGATATGGTGTCTTTCCCTGGTGGAAAATGTCAGATGTATCGTCTTTACCTCAAGGATAAAGACCTTGACCATACGCCCTTTTCGGTGAACCGCCCTTCGGAATTCCTCTCCCAGCGCTCCATCGACCGACGTAAGCGCCAGGGCATTCCTGTAGATCTGACCGACCTTCCCGTGGCTCCGGCTTACGAAAAGCAGGTGGCTGAGGCTGGTATCGAGATCGTAGGAAAGAGCAAGTGGAACAATACGCTGCTCATCCGCATCCATAAGGACAAGGAGCTTCGCAAGCTGGAAGGCCTGGAATTCATCACCAAGAGGAAGAAGGTGTTCCAGGCTCCCGATTCCGTAAGTCAGCGTATGCGCTCGAATGTGCGCAATGGACTGAACGAGTGGAGTCAGGGCGATGAATTCTATGGCGCAGCTGATGCTCAGCTGAAGTCGCTGAACGGCAAAAAGCTCCACGAAAATGGCTATAGAGGCAAGGGAATGATGATAGCCGTATTCGACGGCGGATTCATGAATGTGGATAAGATTCCTGCCCTGCACAATATCAAGCTGGCGGGGGTGAAGGATTTTGTGGTTCCTGAATCCAAGAGTGTCTTCGGAGAGATGGAACATGGCACGATGGTGCTCTCTACGATGGCTGCCAATGCGCCCGATTTCTATGTGGGTGTGGCTCCTGAGGCGCAGTATCTGCTGATAAGATGCGAGGATGAGCGTACCGAGAGCCTTGCCGAGGAGGATTACTGGGCAAGTGCGGCGGAATATGCTGACAGCTGTGGCGTGGACGTCATCAATTCTTCGCTCGGCTATCATGGCTTCGATGATTCCTCGATGGATCATCACTATTATGAGCAGGATGGCAATACCGCCCTCATCTCCCGAACCGCATCGATGTGTGCCGACAAGGGAATCGTATGCGTGAACTCTGCCGGAAACGATGGTATGGGTTCCTGGAAGAAAATCAATTTCCCTGCCGATGCCAAGGATATCCTCACGGTGGGAAGCATCAACGAACATGGCATGAATGCTGCCTTCAGTGCCGTAGGACCTACGGTGGATGGCAGAATCAAGCCTGATGTGATGGCCTTCGGAAGTCCTACCTGCGTGATTACGGGCAGGGGCAGCATCATCAATGATAATGGAACTTCGTTTTCCTCTCCGCTGGTAGCGGGTATGGTGGCTTGCCTCTGGCAGGCGCTGCCTGGCAAGACTGCCAAGCAGATCATCAAGCTCGTAAAACTGGCAGGTGATAATCAGCAGCATCCCGACAATGTCTTCGGATACGGTGTGCCGGATTTCTGGAAAGCTTATCAGACGGGGAAAGCGATTAAGTAGTTAATAGTTTATAGGGCAAACTTGCTCTGCTAGCTATAAACTATAAACTATAAACTGTAAACTTTAAACTATAGACAGTATGGAACGACTTCGATTGTCCCTTTTTGAATTAAACTCGATAGTCAGCGAAATCATTTCGATGTCCTTGCCCGACAGCTATTGGGTGGAAGCGGAACTCTCCGAGGCTCGCGAGGGCTATGGCGGCCACTGCTATCTGGAACTCATCCAGAAGGATGAACGCTCCAATACGCCGATAGCCAAGGCGCATGCCAACTGCTGGCGAAACCGCTGGATGCTCATCAAGCCGAATTTCGAGCGAGTGACGGGGCAGCGCATTCATGTCGGCATGAAGGTGCTGCTCAAGGTGCACGCCCAGTTCCATGAGAACTATGGTTTCTCTTGGATCGTAGATGACATCGACCCCAACTATACGATGGGTGATATGGCTCGCAAGCGGTTGGAAATCATCAATACACTGAAGGCTGAGGGCGTCTTCGAGCTGCAGAAGGAGCTGGTGCTCCCGATGTTCTGCCAGCGCATCGCCGTGATTTCGAGTGCCACGGCAGCCGGATATGGCGATTTCTGCAATCAGCTTGCCGATAATGATTACGGCTTGCAGTTCATCACCCGCCTCTTTCCTGCCACGATGCAGGGCGAGGGAGTGGAGCAGAGCATCATCGCTGCCCTGGACAGCATCAATGCCGAATATGAGGAGTTTGACTGCGTAGTCATCATCCGTGGCGGTGGTGCTACCAGCGACCTTTCCGGTTTCGACACCCTGGCGCTTGCCGAGAATGTGGCTAACTTCCCGCTGCCTATCATCACGGGTATAGGACACGAGAGGGACGAAAGCGTACTGGATATGATTTCCTTCCAGCGGGTGAAGACACCGACTGCCGCTGCCGCCTTCCTCATCAATCATCTCGCCGAGGTCTATGCCCGGGTGATGGATGCACAGGAAACCATCGTGCAGAACGTGAAGCACCGGTTGCAGGTGGAGAAGATGAGACTTGAAAGATTGAGCAGCACCATCCCCGTGCAGTTCTCGCTGGTGAAGACGAAGCAGGGGGCGTATCTCGACCGTCTGATGACTCGTATTACGACGAATCTGCAGTCGAAGTTTTCGGATGCGCAGCGCCGTTTAGAGATTCTCTCGCAGAATATTCAGCCGGTACTGGAGCGGAAGATGCTCAATGAGAGTCATCGTCTGCAGCTTCTCCAGCAGCGCATCCAGGCGCAGGATCCAGATCTGCTGCTGAAGCGTGGCTACAGCATCACGCTGAAAGATGGCAAGAGCATCCGTTCTGCCTCGCAGCTGAAGGCTGGCGACATCATCGAAACGAGATTCGCCGAGGGTAATATTAAATCGGAAGTGAAATAATTCCCCGCACGCCCTGAAAGGGCAAAAGCTTTAAAATATCCACTGTTAACTGTTAACTCTGTTAACTCCAAAAACAATAAAATTATGGCAAAAGACGAAATGAAATACGAGCAAGCTGTAAGAGAGCTTGAGCAGATTGTAGAAAGAATGGAGAATGATGAACT
>JAIINY010000022.1:0-19459 GCA_022741625.1 Prevotella sp.
CTTACTATCATAACTCAGTTTGATTATTCGTTTTTGAATCTGATGGCAAAGATAATACTTTATCTCCTAATCTCCAAAACTTTTCCCGAAAAACTTCTATCGAGTATGCTTTTCCTTTTATTGGGGGATTACAAATCCACCATCAAAACGAAGAAGCCCGATTCTGAATCTCTAGGATTCGGAACCGGGCTCCAGGACTTAGTATCGAAAAAAATTAAAAATAGTCTTACTTGAAGTATCTCTTGTAAAGACCTGCGAAACCTGCACAGTGGCGAGCCTCGTCTTTAGCCATCTCATGAACAGTATCGTGGATAGCATCAGAACCCTGCTCCTTGGCAAGCTTGGCAATGCGGAACTTGTCCTCGCAAGCACCCTTCTCAGCAGCGATGCGAGCCTCGAGGTTGCTCTTGGTGTCACCCAAAACCTCACCCAGCAACTCTGCAAAGCGAGATGCATGGTCAGCCTCCTCGAACGCATAGCGCTTGTAAGCCTCTGCAATCTCTGGATAACCCTCGCGGTCTGCCTGACGAGCCATTGCAAGATACATACCTACCTCGCCACACTCACCTGCAAAGTGATCCTTCAAACCCTTGATGACATCCTCATTGACACCATCCTTATATGCCTGACCGAGAACGTGTACAGTAGCAAATGTCATATCATCATCTACTGTATCTTCCATCTCCTTGAACTTGCTGGCTGGAGCCTTGCAAATAGGGCACTTCTCTGGTGCCTCTGTACCTTCGTAGATGTAACCACAAACGGTGCAAATAAATTTCTTCTTCATAATGTTAATGTATTAAAATGTTCTTGTATCTATTATCTTATTACTATTAATTCTCTTGTCTGACGATTCCTTCGGCTTCCTGCTTCTGTTAATTCGTCTTCTTCTCCATCTTCTTGGCGCAAGCTGAACAGATGCCCTTGTAGTAGAGCTGCTCCTCCTGCACGATGTTGCCACCAATCACCTTGGTCTCTGTTATCCGTGGTGCTGGCTCATCGAAGAGGTCGATGATCTTGCCGCAGTTCTTGCAGTAGAAGTGAACGTGTGGCTCGATGTTGCCATCATAGCATACGCGATGTTCGTCGATGGTAATCATCTGGGCTGCATTAACCTCACTCAGCATGCGGAGCGTGTTATACACTGTGGTACGGCTTAGGGTCGGTACCTTATTCTCCAAAGCTTTGTAAACATCTTCGATGTTTGGGTGGGTAGGATGCTTGATCAGGTAGTCCAGGATTGCCAATCTCTGTACTGATGGTCGGATGCCTTTCTCCACTAATCTGGTATAAGCTTCTGTTTTCTTCATTTCCTTTCGTTTGATTGATTTTTACGACTGCAAAGGTAATGAATTTATTTCTATCTACCAAATAATTCTGTAAAATATCCAAAATAATAGGTATTATTTTTAGATAATTTACAGAATTAAATGTTTGTTCACAGAAAATCGACTATTTTCCGGTCTTTACGCCCAGGAATTTATCTACCATCATCAGCTGTTTGAGCTGGAAGGCTGGCTTGCATGCCTTCTTTGCCTTGAGCCTGATGGTGAAGAGCTCGTGGGTGCCCTCTACGGCTGGCTGTTCACCGATGTTGACGAAGGTAGGGTAGAGCACCTTGCTGCCATCTGAGTGCAGACGGTCCTTGGTGAGGTTCTCCATCTTGCCCATATCCTTCACGTCCACTCCAATGAACTCGTATTCGGTGGCGCTGTATGGCAGGGCGAAGCTCAGGGCATTGAGCGATACGAGATCCTTGCCCTTTACGGTGAGGGTGATGGTTTCGCCTGCCTTGTACATCTTTTTGTCAGCTGCGAGACTGATGCTGCCCTCTACGGCTGGCACCTTCTTGCTGCTTACTCCGCTCTTGAGCTGGGTAGCCACCACGGAGATATCATAGGCGTCGATGAGACCGTTGCCGTTGATATCGCCCTTGCTTACGTAGCCCTCGAAGTCCTTGTCGCCCCTGCGCAATCCGCAGTAATTGAGGTAAGAGGTGAAGTCGTTCTCGTCGATGCGTCCGTCGTGGTTGATATCGCCAGCCTTCTCCATCTTGCTGCCTGGCATCTTGAATACGTACATCTCGGTTCCCGAACCTTGTCCGCCTCTGGCTTCTTCTACGGTCATCTTGATATACTGCGCCTCTGGGTTGCCCTTGAACAGGTATTCCTTTACGGCATCCTCGTTCTTCCAGTCGAAGCTTCCTGTTTCTGTCCAGTTGATACCATCGTTACTGATGGCGAACTTACCCTTCTGGATCTGTCCGTTGGTTTCTCGTTCTGAAGCTGGCACATAGTGAATCTTGTCGAGCTTGACGATGCCGTTGAGGTTCAAGGTAACATCGAATGGCAAAACTTCTTTCTTATAATAGTTGGTGTGCCAGAAGTTCTTCTCGTTGAAGTCGAACATCTTCGATACGTCTAGTCCTCCCCAGTCCTCTACTGAGTTGGTGGCTGTGATGTCGTGGATGGCCTCGTCCAGAGGATCCTTGATGGTATGTGCCTGCAGGGTAGTCCATTCGGAAACGCCGTCCTTGTTCACGGCTCTCACCTGCACCTCGTAATCGGTCTCCGGCTTCAGGTTCTCGATGCAGAATTCGGTGCTGCGGATGGTGGAATGAATCACGCCATCTACCTTTACCTCATAGTAGTCGGCGTTGGGCTGCTTGTTCCAGGTAGCCACCAGCTCGAATGCCTTGGTAGGGCTCTGGCTGTCCTTCATCGTTACCTGAGGAGCCGCAAGGGCACCGTTGGAGTGGAGCAGCACATCGGCATCATCCATCTGGTAGCCATCCATGCGGAGCTCTACGTCGTTGGCAGTGATGTCGGTCTTCGCCAGACGCACATAAACCATCGGATTCTTGCGGATATCCATCTTCTCGAAGTCGCTGCCCGGTGTGGCGAAGCGGTTGAGCTGAGGAGCCTCGTCGAAGAACCACGCATTTGCGGTGTTTCGGAGTTCATCGAGCGAATTCACCTGGGTCAGCTTCACGCTCTTTCCGCCAATCTTCGCTGCCAGCTTCTTAGGCATCTGGCTCAGATTGATGCGAAGCTCTGTAGCCTGGTTCTTCTCCTGACCCTGGAAGTGGCCCGTGGTCTTGTAGATATGTACGTTGAGACGGTCCTTCTTCAGGGAAGAGGTGATGTGGGTGGTGGCGTGCTCGCCCAGGCGGTAAAGTTCGGTCTTGCCGTCATCATCATAGAGGGCGTAATGGGTTTCGCCGTATGGATAGAGTTCGAAGATGCGCTGGGTGTTGTCTATCTGCGATACGTTGTTGTTAGGATTTACCATCGGGATGATGGCGCCTCGCTTCACGAAGACTGGCAGCTTCCAGTAGGGAGCCTCAAACTCGTTGATGATTCTTCCACCTTTATATATATGTCCGCTGAAGTAATCCACCCATTCGCCCTGAGGCAGGTAGATGCCGTTGCGGATATCGTTGCCCTCTTTGTCCATCTTGGTTTCCTTGTAGATAGGAGCCACGAGGAACGACGGACCGCACATAAACTGATACTGCGTTGCCTTGCCCAGGGTATAAGGGTTGGCTTCGTCGAGGAACATTGCCCTTACCAGCGGCTTGCCGGTTACTGCCTCGTGGGCGGCGGTGTAGATGTAAGGCATCAGCTCTGACTTGAGCTTCAGATACCAGCGGTTGACGGAAGTTACCGGTTCGCCCAGGATATGAGGATACTTGGCATTGCTGCCCCAGCCATCCATGTTCAGACCCATCGCGGTGAAGGCCTTCCATTCGAATTCTCGCATGTTGACAATCGGATTCTTTCCGCCGAAGATACCATCATTATCAGATGTGATGTTGGAGATGCCCGAAAGTCCGGCGCCGATGAAGGTAGGGATGTGGAAGCGGATGTACTCCCAGTCGCCACCGGTCTGGTCGCCCGACCAGACGGATGCATATCGCTGTGTACCAGCCCATCCATCGAGCGAGATGATGAACGGACGGGCATTCCCGCCATAGTAAGGCATGATCTGAGCCACGTCAGCCACACCGTTCAATCCGAAGGAATAGCCATCGCCTACCCAAGCCACATCGGTCTTGAGTACTCTTACACCGGCGGTTCCCACCTCCTTTACGATGTCGCGCTGCAGGAGCGCCTCGATACTGTCCTTCGGATGCAGGTCTGACTGGGTCCAGAGTCCGATTTCAACACCCTTCTTGCGGGCGTAATCACCGAATTTCTTCAGGTTCTGAATGTTGCCGTCCAGGGTACTCTCCTGTCCGTATCCGGCTCCGTATCCATCGTTTGGCAGGAACCATCCCAGCGGCATGTCGTGCTTGATGTATCGGTCGATTGCCGCGCGTGCAGAGAACTGGTAGTTGTTCTTCTCGCCATTCAGCGATTCCTTGATGCCGGTCTTGTCGCTGGCACTCTCCTTATACGCCTTTCCATCCTCGAACACCATGGTGCGGCCCTTGTCAGACTCCTTCCAGTAGTCGCGGTTGTAGGCATTGAGATGACCCTCGTAGAAGCCGAACTTAGGGAGCAATACAGGGTTGCCGGTGAGCTGGTAATAGCCATCGAGCAGATCGGTAGGCTTCTTGCCCACCATGAAGAAAACGTCTAAGTTCTTGGATTCGTGAGAGAGTTCTACCTTTCCGTTGTGGGTAGAACCGAAGTCGTAGAGACCTGGCTTGAAGGTGTACCACATGAAGCCGTAGCCTGCGGTTGACCAATAGAATGGGGCAGGGGAAGCCACTCCGCCATCTACCCAGTTGTTGGTGTTGACGATTTCGATTTTCTCACCCTTGTGAGAGAATCTTCCGTTCTGTACGCCACCACCGAAGAAATACTCATCCGGCTGTTCGCGCAGGCTGAGGGTTACCTTTTCGGGTGTAAACTGTGCCGGAGCGCTTTGCTCTGCTACGGTCTTTCCGTCTTCCAGGTTGATGATCTTGAAGAGCTGGGTAGTCTTGTCGAAGATTACCTGTGCCTTGGTGGTAGAAAGGATGATGGAGTTGTCGTTCTCCTCCACGTTCAGCTTGTTTACTGAAGTGCGTGGATTATCCACCAGGATGCTCGCCTCCGGCTTAGCCTCGGGCGCTCTCATCACGCCATCGCTACGATCTTCGAAGATACGGAAAACACTTTCGCCATAGAAATCTACGGCGACACGTTGCTGGTTGGCGAAGACAATCTCCACCAGCGTAGGATTGATTCTGAGAATCTGTACATCTCCAGCCTTCACGGTCTGGGCTGTCTTCTTGGCATCGGGAGCGGATGGAAGCAGGGGAGATGATGCTGTGTTGGTTGTGTTGGCAACCATGGGCAAGGTTACCGCCATTGCCATCAGGTTGCCAACAGATAATTTCTTATAAATATTACTCATTTTTTTATTTATAGATTATTTTGAGAGTTTTTCGATGAACGCCTTCATCTCAGTCTCGTGTTCCTTCGCCTTGAGGAAGAGATGCCACTGGTTCTGGGCTCTTACCAGGTTGTGCTCAGGATACTTGCACTTCCAGTAGTGGTCGCCGTTGAGGTAATCCCAGAGGAAGCGGACTGCCTGCATGTATGGGAAGAGCTCGGCTGCATGAGGAAGCAGGGAAATCTCCAATGGAGAAAGGAAGGCTGATGCTGACTCCACGTAGCCGCGGGTGAACGACTCGAAGATGTCCATGCGGAAATCTATCTTCTCGAACTCCGGAGAATCCTCGGCGATGGTATTCGCTGCCGTGCGGAGGAAATCGCCGTAATCGCTCACGAAGAGAGATGGCATCACGGTATCGAGGTCGATGACGCACAATACGCGACCCGCTTCATCAAACATCATGTTGTTGACCTTGGTATCGCAGTGGCAGACATGCTTCTGCAGCTTGCCCTCGCGGAAGAGGCGCTGGCAGAGACACATCTCGTCCATATAACTCTCGATGTCGGCGATGAAATCCTTCACGCCTTCTGTGCGTCCGGCACGGTCTTCCTTCACAGCCTGGCGGAGTTGGTCGCGGCGCAGTTCCATATTGTGGAAATCAGGTATGGTTTCGCCTAGGCGATCGGTGATGTCGGTGAGCTGAGCCTCGAACTCTCCGAAGGTCTTGCCTGCGTAGTAGGAGCTTTCCGGGTTGACAGCCTCCTGGGTGATGGCACGAGGAATGAAGACGGAGATGCGCCAGTACTGCTGGTCTTCGTCTTTTACATAGGTCTTGCCGTTGTGTGCCTTGACGAAGGTGAGCACCTTGCGGTTTATGTCGTCAGCGCCCTGCTTTTCGAGCTGCTGGCGGATGTGGGTAGTTACTTCCTCGATATTGTGCTGCAAGAGATCTACATCGGTGAAGATAGAGTCGTTGATGCGCTGGAGAACATAGTCTGGTGCATCGTCTTCTACTGTTGTTACCTTGTAGGTGTCATTGATGAGTCCATTACCGAGAGGCTTTACCTCATTTACAGTTCCGATGATATCGAACTGTGAGATGACAGGTTTGAGATCTTTCATTTTAGTTTGGTTTTAAATATATTTTTAAAGCTTTTGCCCTTACAGGGCGTAGTTTCTTATTGGATTTTTAACCCAGGGCGATGCCCTGGGTTGTTTGGATGCAAGCCTTTCGCCCTGTAAGGGCAAAAGCTTTGACATTATCTCAGGTCGATGACTTCTGCTCCTGGGAATTCCTTGCTGTTGAAGACGAAGGAATTGTTGGAAATTCCCTTTGCCTTGAAGCCGGAGATGTCGATGGTGCTCCAGGTAGAGCCCTGTCGCATCTTTACCTGCGATGGCACGTGGGTGTTCTTGTTGATGGTGATATACATCTCTGCCACGGTGCGCTTCTGGTTGTTGGCAACGAGATGCACCTGATAGTTGCCGTCCACAGTCTTGAGGCTGCTCTTATATCCTGTCTTGTAGATGTGGATGAAGGTATAAGGATTCATCGACATCTGCTTGGCCTGGGTAGGGTTGCTCACGTTCACCTCGTTGGTCTTCTTCATATAGGTCCACTGCGTCTTGCCGTTGTACCATACGATGGCTTCCGGTGTGCGCGCATTAAACTTGTTGCCCTTGATGGTGATGGTACCGCTTGCCGAACCATACTTAGGACTAGACAGCTTGAAGTTGGCGGTAGCACCCTTTTTGTTGCCGATGACGGCAGCGGTCTTGTCGAGCACCTGCTGGGCGGTCTGCGCCATGGTGCCCAGGCTCATCATCGCTGCGAAAGCGATAGCTAAAATCTTTTTCATATCCTTACTGTTTATTGTATTATTCAAATTACGAGTTTCTCAGCTGCATCAGCAATGTGTTGAGCTGGTTCTCATCCTGCAGGAGTACCTCTCTAGGCTTGCTGCCCTGAGCGGCTCCTACGATGCCTGCTGCCTCAAGCTGATCCATCAGTCGGCCGGCACGGTTGTAGCCGATGCTGAAACGGCGCTGAATCATACTGGTGCTGCCCTGCTGCGAGAGAACGATGGTATGGGCTGCCTCCTCGAAATATGGATCCAGGTTGCGGGTATCTACGCTGCCGTTGCCTCCTACGCCGCCATCTTCGCTGGCTGGTTCAGGGAGTTCCATTGGCTCGATAGGACCAGGCTGGTTGCAGATGTATTCGTTGATGCGCTCAATCTCTGGTGTATCTACGAAGGCGCACTGTACACGCACAGGTTCGTTGCCGTTGAGATAGAGCATATCACCACGACCGATGAGCTGGTTGGCTCCCGTTCTGTCGAGGATGGTCTTGGAGTCGATGGCCGATGTCACCTTGAAGGCAATACGGCCCGGGAAGTTCGCCTTGATGTTACCGGTGATGATGCTGGTGGTAGGACGCTGGGTAGCAATGATCATGTGGATACCCACGGCACGGGCCAGCTGGGCGATGCGGGCGATAGGAAGCTCCACCTCCTTGCCGGCTGTCATGATCAAATCTCCAAACTCATCGATAATTACCACGATGTATGGCATAAATTCGTGACCATCAGTTAGTTTCAGTCTGTGGTTCACGTATTTCTGATTATACTCCTTGATGTTCCTGGCTCCCGCCTTCTTCAGCAGGTCGTAGCGGCTGTCCATCAGCACGCAGAGGCTGTTCAGCGTTCTCACCACCTTGGTTACATCGGTGATGATAGGCTCCTCCTCATCCGGAACGGCAGCCATAAACTTGTTGGTGATGCGTGAATATACGCTGAACTCTACCTTCTTAGGGTCGATGAGCACCAGCTTCAGCTCGTTAGGATGCTTCTTGTAGAGCAGGGATGTGATGATGGCGTTCAGACCAACAGACTTACCCTGACCGGTGGCACCTGCAACGAGCAGGTGAGGAATCTTCGCCAGATCCACCATGAACACCTCGTTGGTGATGGTCTTGCCCAGCGCGATAGGCAGCTCCATCTTGGTTTCCTGGAACTTCTTGGAGTTCAGAATGCTCTCCATGCTCACGATGTTTGCCTTGGCATTAGGCACCTCGATACCGATGGTGCCCTTGCCAGGGATAGGAGCGATGATACGGATACCCAGGGCAGCGAGGCTCAGGGCGATATCATCCTCCAGGTTCTTGATCTTTGAGATGCGCACACCCTCGGCAGGCTGAATCTCGTAGAGAGTGATGGTAGGGCCCACGGTGGCACGGATGGTCTTGATCTGTACGGCGAAGTTGCCCAGCACCTCGATGATTCGGTTCTTGTTGGCCTTCTGCTCCTCTTCGTCGATAGACACCTCCTGGTCGTCGTATTTCTTCAGCAGGTTGAGGGTAGGGTATTTGTATCTTGTGAACGGCTCCTTCGGATTGATAGGCGTATTGAGCACCTCGGCATTGCTTACGGTGTTGCTGGTAGCCTTCTCCTCTCCGGTAGCCACAGAGATATCCATTCCGATATGAGCCGAAGCGGCAGCGGCTGCAGCCATCTCCTGGCGCTCTCTTTCTGCGCGCTGTGCTCTGAGTTCACGCTGCTGCTGAATCAGACTCGGAGCAGCCACGTTCTTGTCGGCATCAGCCTGCTGGCTGTCTGCGGCTGCATCGAGGTCGATAGGCGAGGTTGCCTTCTCATCCTCGTCCTTCTGCTCCTCAGCCATCTGCTTCAGAGAACTTTCCTCGTTTTGGTCTGCCATCTGGTTCTGGGCTGTTTCCTGAGGTTGAGAAGTCTTGGAATTCTTGTCAATCTCCTCCTCCTCATCATCCATGACACCCTGGGCAGCGTTTCGGTAAGCTTCATCGATGGCATTATCCTCTTCCTGCTTCTCCCTATGGTTGGTAATCTCGAATTTCACCTTATTAGATATATATCCGATAGGGTTAAGTGCCTTTCTCACGATGGTGATGGTCTCGGTGGTGATATAGGTGAGGAATGCAATGGCCACGAAGAGAAGGATGGCGGTGAGTCCCGGAGGACCGATGACATTCTCCAAGGTCTGGACCACAAACATGCCGTGCTTTCCGCCCGGATTGAAGATGAGACTACCGAAGATAGGAGTGAGGAACTTGGCGAAGGTGACGGATGACCAGATCATCACCACCATCATGCAGAAGAACCACTTCCAGAGATTCACGCGATAGACATTCATCAGCTGGAAACCCACCATCACCACGAAGCAGGGAATCAGGAAGGCTGGGAAACCGAAGTTCACCGCCATCAGCCAATAGGAGAGGATGGCTCCCATGGATCCGCAGTAGTTCTGGAACAGCTGCTGGGTGTTGGTCCATTCTCCGGGCTGCAGGTTCTCCAGCAAGCTCTGGTCGGCAGCGCCCGTACTGAGGAAGGATATCATCGCCAGTATCATGACGACAGCAACTACGAGCAAGGCGAGTCCGAGGAAGAAATCGGTAATCGTATTGTTGAAAATATATTGTAAACCAATGGCTTCGCTAAATGATTTAGTTTTGCCTGATGTTTTTTTCTTTGCCATTTTCTATTCCTTTTTTATATTTAACTGCAAAATTAGCAAAAAAGATTGAGAAACGCTCCTTTTTTTCGGGATTTTTTGCTAATTTTGCAACTTGTAATGAATAAATAGCAGTAATGAAGATAATTTTCACTAGTTTCGAAAAGAAAACTATCAATAGCTTGCCTCGAATTCTCTTTCCTGGCAAAATGATAGTGATAGATAAGGCTGAAGATACAGATGCCGCTGTTGAATATCTCTTGGGACAGGATATTCTGGGTGTGGATACGGAGACACGACCAAGTTTCTCCAAGGGTATGCACTTCCAGGTATCACTGCTGCAGGTGAGTACCCGCGATACCTGCTATCTCTTCCGCCTGCATCTCACGGGTATGACACCAGCCATCATCCGATTCCTGGAGGATAAAAAGGTGCCAAAAGTGGGATTGTCTTGGCATGATGACCTCTTGCAGTTGCATCGTAGATGCGATTTCAAGCCGGGATATTTCATCGAGTTGCAGGATGTGGCTAAGAAATTCGGCATCAAGGATATGAGCTTGCAGAAAATCTACGCCAACCTCTTCCATCAGAAAATCAGCAAGGCTCAGCGACTCAGCAACTGGGAATCCCAGGAGCTCAGAGAGGCTCAGTGCAGATATGCCGCCACGGACGCATGGTGCTGCATTCATATCTACGAGGAGTTCAACCGTCTCTGCAAGGCTGACGATTACGAGCTGGTAGAGTTCTAGGTTGATGTATTCGATTTTTCGTAAATGAGAGAATTGATAGAACTTAAAAGACTATATAATATAATAATGTATAAGAACGTATATTTAAAGAAAGGAAAAGAAGAATCTCTCAAGAGATTCCATCCATGGATATTCTCCGGCGCTATCCAGCGCATGGACAATGATATAGAGGAAGGTGAAACCGTAAGGGTTTTCACTTCTGCTGGTGACTTCATCGCCATCGGTCACTATCAGATCGGTTCCATCGCCGTGAGAGTGCTCTCTTTCAGCGATGTGGATATCGACAACGAATTCTGGTGCGCTCGATTGGAGTCGGCTTACAAGATGCGTCTGGCAGTAGATATCGCCGGAAATCCAGACAACAACACCTATCGACTGGTGCATGGCGAGGGAGATAACCTGCCGGGTCTCGTTATCGACTGCTATGGTCCTACTGCCGTGATGCAGGCTCACAGTGTGGGTATGCATGTATGCCGTATGGAGATTGCCAAGGCGCTGAAGCAGGTGATGGGCGATGAGCTGCAGAACATCTACTACAAGAGCGAGACCACCCTGCCATACAAGGCAGACCTGCGCCAGGAGAATGGCTTCATCCTGGGTGGCGATGCCGATGACGTGGCTGTGGAGAACGGATTGAAGTTCCATATCGACTGGCTGCGCGGTCAGAAGACCGGTTTCTTCGTAGATCAGCGTGAGAACCGCTCCCTGCTCGAGCATTACGCCAAGGGCAAGAGTGTGCTCAACATGTTCTGCTATACCGGCGGTTTCTCAGTCTATGCCATGCGCGGCAATGCCAAGGCGGTTCACTCCGTGGATAGCAGCGCCAAGGCGATCGAGCTGACCAATGAGAACATCGCTCTCAACTTCCCTGGCGACCCACGCCACGAGGCATTCTGCGAGGATGCGTTCAAGTATCTGGATGAGCACGACCAGCAGTATGATCTCATCATCCTCGATCCTCCAGCCTTTGCCAAGCACCGTGCAGCGCTGCGCAATGCGCTGAAGGGATATACCCGCCTGAATGTAAAGGGCTTGCAGAGAATCAAGAAGGGTGGAATCCTCTTCACCTTCAGCTGTTCTCAGGTGGTAACCAAGGATAATTTCCGCAACGCTGTGTTTACTGCTGCAGCCCAGGCAGGAAGAAAGGTTCGCATCCTGCACCAGTTGCATCAGCCAGCCGATCATCCTATCAACATCTATCATCCTGAAGGCGAATACCTGAAGGGACTCGTGCTTTATGTGGAGTAAGCTCTGACAGCGTAAAAAGAGTAAAATCTTTATGTCAGAGTATATACGATGAAGAATGTAGAGTAAAAATACAATGAAGAAATTTTCAATCATGATATGTCTGGTTTCAGCACTTCTGCTGGGAATGGCCAGTTGCGGCGATTCACAGCAGAAGCGACTGCGACTGAGCAAACAGGAGAAGGCCCGACTCGACAGCATCGACCGGGCTTCGCTCAAGGTGGGTGTGATGCCTACGCTCGATTGCCTTCCGGTATATCTGGCTTACGAGGACAGCATCTTCCTGAAGCAGGGAGTAACGGTACATCTCTATCGCTACAATGCGCAGATGGACTGCGATACAGCCATCGCCCGAAAGAGGGTAGAGGGTACGGTGACCGACCTGGTGAGAGCTGCCCGCCTGCAGAAGCAGGGTACACAGCTCTTCTATCCTGTCTCTACCAATCTGTACTGGCAGCTTATCACCAACCGCAAGGCGCGTATCTCGGAGCTGAAGCAGCTGTCTGACAAGATGATAGCCATGACCCGTCATTCTGCCACCGATTATCTCTCTACGCTTGTCATCGACAGCGTGAAGACCAAGTATGACGTATATCGCGTGCAGATCAACGACCTGAACATCCGCCTGCGCATGCTCCTCAACAATGAGATGGATGCCGCCTGGATGCCGGAGCCATACGCCACACAGGCAAGAATGGCTAAGCATGTGGCACTGGCGGATAGTAGAGATAAGAACCTCCAGTTGGGAGTTATCGCCTTCCGCAGCAAACTGAAGACGGAACCTCGAAGAAAAAATCAAATCGACAGATTCGTGAAAGCTTACGACATCGCTGTAGATAGCATCAATAAGAATGGCGTACACCACTATGCCGCTTTACTGACCAAGTATTATGGTATTGATGCCCAAACCGTTAGCAATCTGCCAAAATTAAAGTACAGTCACGCTATGGAGCCTCGCCAGCGAGATCTCAAGGTGGCAGATATTAACAAATAAACAACTACAATTATGTCAGAAGAAGTAAATTTGTCAGAAGAGTCTAATAACCCAGAAGAAGTTCTGGCCCAGAAGGAGTTATTGGAGGATGTTGTTGAAATCCGTCAAATGATTCATCAGCAGCGTTTCGCCGAATGCAATCCAATGCTTTTTGCTATCATAAAAAACAGTCCGAACCATCAGCCGTATATACACCGTCTGGTGCAAGGTTTGCTGTCAACCGTTATCGCCAGTTTGAGTCTCTTCCAACGCAAGAAGATATCTACTGAAATGCTTGGCTTTCTCAAGCTGGATGCCAAAGCTGTAAAGGAGTTTAAAATCCCGGAAACGACACCTGAGGGTAGAGCGAAATTAGTCTCCGACGCAATTTCTGAGCTCGACCAGTTCCTGGTAGATATCGAGATGGATATCCGTTCAGAACAGGGTATTTTCAAGGATTTGAAAAAGCAGGGCGAGGCGATAGATATCAAAGAGGTGAAGCCAACCCTCGAGAAATTCGTTTCCCGAGAGGCGATGCTTTTCCTGAACCACGACCTCTCGAAGGAGGAGCAGGACCAGGCTTCAGCCCGTCTGTATCAGGAGTGGGAAGAGTATCGCGAAAAGATTTTCGACAGATTTGTCACTGCTGGATATTGGAATGATGAGGAACGTGCTGTTGTCAAAGATACCATCCTTTCGCCTACAGTTGATTCCTTGACCTCCCAGCTTCTGGTGAGTGCCATTACGCTCTCTGCCGCCACCGTTTTCGATATGGATAAATTCACTTTGCTCTACGATATCTACCGCCTGGCAGATGACGATGAGGTGAAGGTGCGTGCCCTCCTGGGATGGCTGCTGGTTTCTACGAATTGCGGCTGCTACGAACAGCATCCTGACTTCCGTAGCTTTGCAGAGCAGTTGACCGAGGATTGCAAGAATGATCCAGACTTGCTTGCCGAAATCATAAAAGCCCAGAAGATGCTTGCCGTGACTGTGTTCAGCGAGCAGAAGTCTATCGACTATACCAATGACATCATGGCATCGCTGTCAAAACGTTTCCTCGGCGACCTGAAGGATAAGGTAGCCGATTTGCTGGAGGCTGATGAAGATATGCGAAATATCTTCGAAATCGATGAAGACGAGGAAACTTCGGAAGAAGAGAGTCCTATCCGTTCTGTCGATATCAATACCGACGAGGATGGAATCGATAATCTCGACGCAGATATAGAGAGTCCGCTCTCTATGGATGAAATGATGGATAAGGGCATCGATATCCTCTTGCCGCAGTTTAAAATGTTACGAGACCAGACAGAGTTCTTTACTCATCTGTACAATTGGTTCATGCCTTTCTATCTGAAGAATCCTCATATAACCGAGGCTCTCGGATTCGTAGATGAGAAGAGAAAGTTCTGCAAGGCTTTCTGTTCTACTGCAAGGTCATGTCCTGCCGATGCCTATTCCCTGGCAAACCTGATCGTCTCTCATCCTAATGAGATACCGGAGAATATTGTTGACTGTTACGATGACCCTGAGGATGAGGAAGATGGCAGCGTGTCTGCAGATGAGGAAGAGATTGTTAAGGAATTTTTTAATGAGCCGGAAGAGCATCGTGCAAAGCGTATCCGTATCAACTACATCCGCAACCTCCTGCGCTTTTCCAAGTTTTATAAAGAGAAGGATGAACTCTTCACTATCCTCGACGAACTGGATGATGACAAACCAGCCTATGCCGTCTTGGCGGGTCCTCTTTTCCAGGATGAATTCTTCGATAAGTACCGCATGGCTATAGCCCGCTATTCCTTCCGCCGCGAGTTCCCTGACCTGGTTGAAGTGATGCTGGAAGGTGTACCATGCGACACGCTGGAGATGCACTTCATGAAGGGATGGGTAGGTATGCAGAAAGGAGACAATCATGGTCTCTGCATGGCTGTCGATCATTTCAAGAAGATGCTGAAGATAAAGCCTGACATGAAGCAGGTATATCTGCAGCTGGGCATCTGCTATCGTAATCTCATCCAGATGGATGAGTATCTGGAGAATTTCGACAAGCTGATGGAGTTCAAGGATTCATTCTCAGAAGAGGAACTCTTCGAGTTGAAACTGGATAAACTGAAGTTCATCGTCATGAACAACAGATTTGAAGAGGCGATGCCGCTGGCTTACGAGCTGGATTATACCCATCCGGAGAATCAGATGGCGGGAGCCTTGCTCACACAGCTGCTTATCAAGATAGGTGGCGAACATGCGGAAGAGAACTTCCAGAAGGCTCATCAGCGCCTGGATGAATATTTCGCCGAGGTGAACGAGCTTTTCGGTAGTTTCGAGAAGATGAAAAAAGAGGGTAAGGATACGAAGAATATGATGATGCAGGCGATGGATCTCTTCTTCAAGATGATGAAGAATGACAAGCTTGCCGAGGCTTACAATAACTATTCGCTTGGTCTCCTGGCATTGATAGAACATCAGCCGAAAAAGGCTATGGGACCTTTCTTCAGGGCTTATGCCTATTATGTAGAAAAGGATGAGAATGTATTCTTTGAAGCCCTTAAGGAAGACTATAAATGGTTGAAGAACTATGGATGTTCTTACACTGATTTGATGATTATCTATAATCAGGTAGTGGCTGAACACCAGAAATCGCAAGAAGAAATAAAGAAGTATGCCGATAAATCAGAATAGAAATAACAATAACAATAACAAGACACAGATAGATACCAACTACGCCCACCTGCAACCGCAGGCGGTGGAGTTGGAGAAGGTGGTTCTGGGTGCATTGATGATTGATACCGATGCTTTTTCGGTAGTATCCGAGATGCTGAAACCCGAAACCTTTTATGATCCGAGACATCAGAAAATCTACGAGGCGATTCAGACCATGAATATGGAGGAGCGCCCTGTGGATATCATGACCGTTACGGATGAACTTACCAAGATGGGCGCCATCGAGAAGATTGGTGGAGCCGGTTACCTGATGGAGATTTCCTCGCAGGTGGCTTCGGCTGCCCACATCGAGTACCATGCCCGAATCCTGGCGCAGAAATATCTGCAGCGACAGCTCATCCATTATGCCGGCGACATTGAGACCCAGGCGTATGATGAGGGTGTGGATGTGGATGAACTCATGCAGCATGCCGAGGGTGAGCTTTTCCAGCTCTCTCAGGGTAACATGAAGCAGGATTATACCCAGATTGATCCGGTGATCAAGGATGCCGTGGATATCCTGCAGCGTGCTGCCCAGAACAAGGGCGGACTCACGGGTATTCCTACCGGTTACCAGCAGATGGATGATATGACTTCAGGATGGCAGCCTTCCGACCTGGTGATCATCGCCGGACGTCCTGCCATGGGTAAGACTTCCTTTGCGCTGAGTATCGCCAAGAATGTTGCGGTGGATCACGGGGTGCCTATCGGATTCTTCTCGCTTGAAATGAACAACGTTCAGCTGGTCAACCGTCTTATCTCGAATGTCTGCGAGATTTCGGGTAAGAAGATCCTGAACGGTCAGTTGGATCCAAGCGAGTGGGAGCGACTGGACAAGAAGATCCGTTCTCTCACGGGTGCACCTATTTATATAGATGATACTCCGGGCCTCTCCGTCTTTGAGTTGAGAACCAAGGCGCGCCGACTGGTGAGAGAGAAGGGAGTGAAGCTGTTGATGATCGACTACCTCCAGCTGATGAATGCCAACGGAATGAAGTTCGGTAGTCGCCAGGAAGAGGTTTCCACCATCTCCCGTTCCCTCAAGGGACTTGCCAAGGAGTTGAATATCCCGGTACTCGCCCTCTCTCAGCTCTCGCGTAACGTAGAAAACCGTGAGGGTCTCGAGGGAAAGCGACCACAGTTGAGCGACCTCCGTGAATCCGGAGCCATCGAGCAGGATGCCGATATGGTACTCTTCGTTCATCGTCCGGAATACTATCACATCTATCAGGATGAAAAGGGAAACGATCTTCATGGTATGGCGCAGATTATCATCGCCAAGCACCGTAAGGGTGCCACCGGAGATGTACTCCTGAACTTCCGTGGCGAGTTCACCCGCTTCCAGGATCCTACCGATTCCTACACTCCAGTACAGGAGGGTGGTGAAATCATGGGTTCCAAGATGAACGGTGGGGCTGCTGATGGGATGATTGCCAGCGGTGCCATTCCACCTCCGCCTATGACAGGACCTGACGGTCCGTTACCTTTCTAGTTGAAAAGAGAATAATTTCGTACCAGAACGTTCTTTTTCTGAATAATCTGGTATAGAAACTGCTCAAATCTCTAGATTTTGGGTAAAAAATAGGCGAAAAATGGCAATTTGAAAGATTTTCTATTAAAAAAGTTATAAATTGTTTGTGTATATCAGAGAAAATGATTACCTTTGCAAGCGATAAATATATAACGTATAAAAATAGAAAAATATGAGAGCATTAGCGTTGAATATTACAAGCATTATTATTCGACTTCGACTGCAGCATGTAGGCGGAAGTGATAAGGTGTGCGTATAGTTCAGCGGTTTGGATATATTGAGCCTTTCTACACTTCCGTATATGGGAGTGAGAAAGGCTTTTTTAATTCCCAGCTCTTTACGCCCTTGCCAAAAGTAAGGGCGCAATGTTGCCCCTATAAGGGCAAAAGCTTTAATTAATAAGAGAAATTAAAATATTTAAGAGATATGAGTGACAGATTATTTATTTTCGACACAACCCTTCGTGATGGCGAACAGGTTCCAGGATGCCAGTTGAATACCGTAGAGAAGATTCAGGTAGCTAAGGCGCTGGAGCAGTTGGGCGTTGATGTCATTGAGGCTGGATTTCCAATTTCAAGCCCGGGTGACTTCAATTCCGTAGTAGAGATTTCCAAGGCTGTAACATGGCCTACCATCTGTGCGCTGACCCGTGCGGTGGAAAAGGATATCGACTGTGCTGCCGAGGCGTTGCAGTATGCTAAGCATAAGAGAATTCATACGGGTATCGGTACCAGCGATAGCCATATTAAATATAAGTTCAATTCTAACCGCGAGGAGATCATCGAGCGTGCCGTAGCTGCCGTGAAGTATGCCAAAAAGTATGTTGAGGATGTGGAGTTCTACGCTGAGGACGCTGGTCGTACCGACAATGAGTATCTGGCTCGCGTGGTAGAGGCTGTCATCAAGGCAGGTGCTACCGTAGTCAACATTCC
This sequence comes from Prevotella sp., assembly GCA_022741625.1. GTDB lineage: Bacteria > Bacteroidota > Bacteroidia > Bacteroidales > Bacteroidaceae > Prevotella. The sequence continues at coordinate 17,947 of JAIINY010000022.1, forward strand.
TGACACCACCGGCTATTGCTTGCCGGATGAGTATGGTGCCAAGATCAAGTATCTGATGGATCACGTTGACGGCATCGAGAATGCATGCATCTCTACCCACTGTCACAACGATCTCGGTATGGCTACTGCCAATACCCTGCAGGGTGTATTGAATGGTGCCCGCCAGGTGGAGGTGACCATGAATGGTATCGGTGAGCGTGCGGGTAATACATCGCTCGAGGAAATCGCTATGATTCTGAAGTGCCACAAGCACCTCAACATTGATACCAACATCAATACCTCCAAGATTGTTCCGATGTCTCGCATGGTGAGCAGCCTGATGAACATGCCTGTTCAGCCTAACAAGGCGATTGTGGGCCGCAATGCCTTCGCTCATTCTTCCGGTATCCATCAGGATGGTGTCTTGAAGAATGTTCAGACTTACGAAATCATCGACCCTAAGGATGTGGGATTGGATGATAACGCTATCGTATTGACAGCCCGCTCAGGTCGTGCTGCCTTGAAGTATCGCCTCCATGTGAATGGTGTGAATGTAGATGACGAGGAGAAGCTCGACAAAATTTACAAGAAATTCCTCCAGTTGGCTGACAAAAAGAAGGAGGTTACCGACGAGGATGTACTGATGCTCGCTGGTGCTGATTCTGCCGATAAGCATGGTGTTCAGCTCGACTGGTTGCAGGTTACCACCGGCAAGGGCGTGAAGAGCGTGGCAAGCATCGGCTTGAATATCGCTGGTCAGAAGTTCGAGGCAGCTTCATCAGGTAATGGTCCGGTAGATGCTGCCATCCGTGCCCTTAAGAAGGTCATCACCAAGGAGATGAACCTCAAGGAGTTCACCATCCAGGCGATTGACAAGGGCTCAGACGATGTGGGTAAGGTTCACATGCAGGTGGAGTACGATGGTCATGTATATTATGGCTTCGGCGCAGATACCGATATCGTGACAGCTTCTGTTGAGGCTTACATCGACTGTATCAACAAGTTCAAGGTAAGATGAAATTAATTCAGATAAATATATAACAAACAGGACATTATGAATACATTATTCGACAAGATTTGGGACAAGCACGTTGTCCAGATTGTAGAAGACGGCCCTACACAGCTTTACATTGACCGTCTCTACTGTCACGAAGTAACATCACCTCAGGCATTCGCCGGTATGCGAGCACGCGGACTCAAGATGTTCCGTCCAGACCAGATTTTCTGTATGCCTGACCACAATACTCCAACCCACGATCAGGATAAGCCAATCGAGGATCCTATCTCAAAGAAGCAGGTAGATACCTTGGCAAAAAACACCGCTGATTTCGGCGTAACCCACTTTGCCATGAACACCAAGGATAATGGTATCATCCACGTGGTTGGTCCTGAGAAGGGTCTTTCTCTTCCAGGTATGACCATCGTTTGCGGCGACTCTCATACATCTACCCATGGTGCTATGGGTGCCGTAGCCTTCGGTATCGGTACTTCTGAGGTCGAGATGGTGATGGCTTCACAGTGTATTCTCCAGAGC